>CBERPN010000202.1:0-7977 GCA_965524675.1 uncultured bacterium | reverse complement strand
ACTAAGACTGTTGATGGTGGCAGATCGGGCGTTGTTGGAGGGGTAGGGGGGTGAAGGGTTTGGGACTGGTTCTTTTCTTGGATATTTCATCTTTCGGCGGATCGGATCTAAGGCAAAGGCGGTAAGCCAAGCTCTTTCAGGAACACGTTGTCAAGGTCTGATGTACGTTGGAGCGCGTAGCGGATCATGTTGCCTGAGATGTCGCACCCGTGCCACTGCTTGCAATGCGGGGCTAGTTCTCGTCCGACGCGCGCGACCCCACAGCCGATCTCAAGAACACTGTCATCGCGGCTGATCCCTAGGGCCGACTTAAGAAATTGCGCGGTAGCCGACCCGTTGTCGCGAATTTCGTCTTCGTCGGAGATGCAAGCTACGTAGTAGCTAGCGCTGTCGAAGTCTTCGCTGAGGTTGTTCCAGGTGGCCTTGTAGCCAGCCTTGGTTTGTTGCGTCAGGTCTATGTCGCTGGATTTGCGCCTGCTGAATACGATCGGAGAACGATCTCGAACAGCTTTTGTGACCCTGCTAGAGCCCTGTCGTAGGGCCTTCTTGCTCGCAGCTTTCATCGTGATGGCTTCCGTCTGGTCGGTAGTGGCGGCGATTTCGCCACGGCGAGTATGCCACAGCCCCCAACCCGACCAGACTCCTAGTAAGTCTGCATTTCGGGTGAGTTGTGCATCGAACAAATGTTCGACTATGGTTCTTCGTCCAATGGGATGGCGCAATCCACCGGTGCCGTGGTCAGAGATCGAACGGAAGTTGTCCGATCGCCCGCCCACGGGAGACAACGACCGGCACGACGAATGGTTTCCCGGCGACGGGAACGATAGCCCCGCTTGGTCGCGCAAACGAGCAGACTACGAACCATCACGGCCAGTAAGTCGAAGCAAGGGTTCGGTTTCATACGCGGAGCTTCATTGTCACTCAAACTTCAGCTTTCTCGACGGAGCATCGGACCCCGAGGAGCTGGTGGAAGAGGCGGTATCGCTAGGGCTTGAGGCATTGGCGATTACCGATCACAACGGTTTCTACGGCGTTGTTCGATTTGCTGAAGCTGCGCGAGTACACGACTTGCCGACCATATTTGGCAGCGAACTATCGCTCGGAATGCGCGAACCTCAGATGGGGGTGGCCGACCCAATGGGCGAGCATCTGCTGGTGTTGGCGCGCAATCCCGACGGGTACGCCACCCTAGGACGTGCCATCAGCGAAGCCCAGATGGCGGGAGAGAAAGGCGCCCCGCGAATCGGTTACGAACAACTCGTCGACCTTGGGGGTGGTTCTCACCGCGGTAACTGGTTGATCCTCACCGGGTGCCGTAAGGGGGCTGTTCCAGCGGCTCTCGAAAGCGAGGGTCCGGCTGCTGGTCGACGGGCACTCGACAGGCTCATCGAGGGGTTTGGGCGCGACAACATTGCGGTTGAGTTGTGGGATCATGGCCAGCCGCTCGACTCGGCCCGCAACGATGCCCTGGCCCGCCTTGGTGTCGAAGCCGGAGTTGAAGTGGTGGCCACCAACAATGTGCATTATCACGCACCGTCTCGTCGACGGCTGGCGACGGCAATGGCTGCGGTGCGTTCACGGCGTTCGCTCGACGACATCGATGCCTGGTTGCCCGCGGCGGCCACCGCACACTTGCGGTCAGGCGAAGAGCAGGCTCTCCGCTTTGCTCGCTATCCCGGAGTGGTCGAACGCGCCGCCGAACTGGCACTCGACTGCGCATTCGATCTGGCGTTGGTGGCCCCAGAACTGCCGCCGTACCCATGCCCGCCCGGGCACGACGAAATGTCGTGGCTGCGCGAACTCACCGAAAGCGGAGCCACCAAACGATACGGGCCCCGAGGCGCCGAGCGGGTGCCCGGAGCATATGAACAAATCGATCACGAACTCGACCTCATCGCCACTCTGGGATTCCCCGGCTACTTCTTGGTGGTGTGGGACATCGTCGAGTTTGCTCGTAGCAACGACATCTACTGCCAAGGGCGAGGCTCGGCAGCCAATTCTGCGGTTTGTTACGCCCTGGGTATTACCAACGCCGACGCGGTGTCTTTGGGGCTGCTGTTCGAGAGGTTCTTGTCGCCTGAACGCGACGGCCCACCAGACATCGATATCGACTTCGAAAGCGGCCGCCGCGAAGAAGTCATTCAGCACGTCTATGGCCGGTACGGGCGTCAGTACACAGCTCAGGTAGCAAACGTAATCATCTACCGCAGTAAATCGGCAGTACGCGATGTAGCCAAAGCCCTCGGTTACAGCGTTGGTCAACAAGACGCCTTTAGTAAGAGCTTAGATCGCTGGAGTTCATTGTCGACCCAAGATCAGGCACTACCGAAGGCTGTCTTCGAATTGGCGAACGAACTCGAACATGCTCCCCGTCACCTGGGAATCCATTCGGGCGGCATGGTCATCTGTGACCGACCAATCGTCGAGGTGTGTCCGGTCGAGTGGGGACGTATGGAGAACCGCAGCGTGCTCCAGTGGGACAAAGAAGATTGCGCTCGCACCGGATTGGTCAAGTTCGACCTGCTCGGATTGGGCATGCTCAGCGCACTTCACCTTTCGGTCGACCTCATCGCCGAGCCCTACACCGGTACCGACGGCAACCCGATCCAACTCGATATCGCGACCCTCCCTCAAGAGTCAGAGGTGTACGACATGATCTGTGCCGCCGACACCATCGGCGTGTTCCAGATTGAAAGTCGTGCCCAGATGGCCACCCTTCCACGACTGCGGCCGCGTTGCTTTTATGACCTCGTTGTCGAGATCGCGCTGATTCGCCCTGGGCCGATCCAGGGTGGGTCGGTTCACCCGTACATTCGCCGCCGCAACGGCGAAGAACCTGTCACCTATCTTCATCCTTTGCTCGAGAAGTCGTTGGCGAAAACACTCGGAATCCCACTGTTTCAAGAACAACTGATGCAAATGGCCATCGACATCGGCGGTTTTACAGCTGGTGAGGCCGACGAATTGCGCCAGGCGATGGGGTCAAAACGTAGCCGTGAACGCATGGAGAAACTTCGGGCTCGGTTATATGAGGGGATGGCCGAACGAGGCATTACCGGCGAGGTGGCCGACACCATCTGGGAGAAGCTGGCGGCCTTTGCCAACTATGGGTTTCCCGAGAGCCACTCGGTGTCGTTTGCTTATCTGGTTTATGCCAGTTCGTGGATAAAACATCATTATCCGGCGGCATTCTGCGCAGGGTTACTCAATGCTCAACCTATGGGGTTCTACTCGCCGCACTCGTTGGTTCAGGATGCTCGTCGCCACGATGTGGTGGTGAATTCGCCCGATATCAATGCCTCGGCAGCTTTGGCCACCCTCGAGGCTGTGTTGGTCGAGGGGCAGCCTGACACGAGCCGGATGGCGGTTCGATTAGGGCTCAGCTCAGTACGCCACGTCGGTGACGATTTGGCCGAAGCGATCGCTACTGCTGGCCCGTATGGCTCGATGGAAGAGGTAGCGCACACCCACGACCTTGCACTCAATGTGCTCGAATCGCTGGCAACAGCAGGCGTATTCGACTCGGTGTTGCCAGCGGGGGCCAAGGCCCGACGCTCGGCAATTTGGGCTGCCGGTGCGGTGGCCCAAAGTAAGTCGGGGCGGTTGGCGGGCATCGTTACCGGCGTCGAAGCACCGACTCTGCCGGGGATGTCCGATCACGAATTGGCACTCGCCGACCTTTGGGCCACTGGGATATCGGCCGACGGTCACCCCACCAAGTTTGTGCGCAACCATCTCGACACCCTTGGCGTAATCACCGCCACCGGCCTGCGCGAAACAGCGGCTGGGTCCAAAGTAGTAGTCGGAGGTGTGGTGACACACCGACAGCGTCCGGCAACAGCATCGGGTACTACCTTTATCAACCTCGAAGACGAAACCGGCCTTATCAACGTGATCTGTTCCAAGGGTTGCTGGAAACGCCACGCCAAGGTGGCTAAATCTTCTCCAGCTTTGTTAGTGCGTGGTCGTCTCGAGAAGCACGAGGGTGTAATCAACGTGATAGCCGAGCGGCTAGAGGCTCTACCGATAAAGTCATCGCTAGCCTCGCGAGACTTCCGCTAACCCCCCCCCGAACTCGTGTCAATATGGCTTCTGGGGCCGCCAGATCTAACACCGGTTGCCGATATTAGCCGACTAGCACGGCGAGGATCGACGACCTTGAGATCGCCTGGCGCTCGATTGTGTCGATGGTGGCCGGAATATCGTGCTCGGCCTCGAGGTCGAGTGCAGAGCTGAGGGCGTATAGCTGAAAGCGATAGCGGTGCACGGTGCCCACTGTTTTCGATGGAGCGAACCAGCCGAACTCGCCCGCCCCGTTGAAGTGTTCGATGGCCTCAGGCGAAGCAGCGCCTTCAGCGAAAGCAGCAGCCGATGGGGCGATACCCGAAACGAGCCAATGTACGAAATCGGCGTTGTCGACATCGGTAACGACCAAGGCCAACTCGACCGCCTCTGCCGGGACGCTCAGAAAGTCTAGAGCTGGCGACAGTTGCTGCCCAGAAACTGTGCTCGCCTCTGGAAGATCGTCGCCTGGACCAAACGCTGGGCTCTCGATCGCGAAACCGCCATCGCCTGATTCGGCCAGGGGAATGACCCTTGTGACCTGCGCATCCAGCGTAGTAGCCACTCCGGCCGGTTGAGCTCCACCTTGAACGTCCAACTCGCGCCCAGTACTGGCGGGTGAGCAGGCGGTGACAAGCAATAGCAAGCCAGCGAGCAGTGCAGCTTGACGGGGGCGGGCGTTAGCCAAAAACAACATAGCTAGACAAGAGATTATCGAGCTACAGAGGCGTCGCGCGCGACAGGCGCAATACTAAGTGACTCATGGCAATTCTCAGCCCGATCATGGCGCGCCTGCGAGCGCTGCTCGGCCCTGATACAGCAGGGGTAAGGCAGAGTTTGGTCGCTCTTGTGTTGTCGTCTGTGGCCATGATCGCTGCCGGGGTCATCCTTGCGTCCGCCACGCAAACCCTCGAGGAACTTCCAGGCTTGTTGTTGCTAGTGCCCGCAGCGATCGCGCTTAGAGGAAACGTCTTTGGCGCTCTCGGTAGTCGACTCGGCACCGCGATCAACATGGGCACGTTCACCCTGAGCAGACGGCTCGATACTTTGGTCGGACAGAACATCGTCGGGGCGATCGGGCTCTCGTTGGGGTTATCTGTTGCGGCGGCCTTCCTGGCGAAGGTGGTGGCAATCGTATTCAGTGTCTCACCCACGATGGGACTAGCTGATTTTGTCGTGGTGTCAGTAGCAGGTGGGATACTCGCGAGCTTGGTAGTGCTGGTGATTACTCTGGTGCTGGCCGCAGGTTCGGTTCGTTCCGGTTGGAATCTCGACAACGTAACCGCACCACTGGTGACCGCCGCTGGCGATGTTGCGACGCTGCCAGCATTGATCGCCGCGTCTTGGCTAACTCGACGGGGCGGACTAACAGTTGGGTTGGCCATCATCTTGGTCGCCATGGGGGCGATGGCGACAGCGGCGATGCTTCGAACTGTTCTCCCCGAGCTACGCCGGATTGCCTACGAGTCGTTTCCGGTGCTGCTGATGGCGATAGTGCTTGACCTCATAGCGGGAATAACCGTCGAGAAGAGGCTCGATCAGTTCGCCCGCCACGAGAGTCTGCTGATCCTTCTTCCAGCATATTTTGGGGCGGCAGGATCGTTGGGCGGGATCCTGTCGAGTCGCCTGTCGACTAAGTTTCATTTGGGTGTTATCGATCCTCGGCCAGTTCCCCAGCGCGCCGCCCGAGCCGACATTCGCACGATTCTTCTGCTGTCTCTTCCCGTGTTCGCCCTGGTCGCCACACTTGCCGAACTGGCAGCCAGATTGTTCGATTTCTCGAGCCCAGGACTAATGAACCTCATCACCATCGCCGTCCTAGGCGGGATCGTGGCCACCGTGTTCGTAGTGAGCGTTTCGTACTTTGGGACCCTCGCGGCTGTCCGCCTGGGGTTCGACCCCGACACCTACGGCATTCCCATCGTCACTTCAACTATTGACTTCGTCGGAGCGTTTACCCTTATTCTCGCCATCGTGCTGGTCGGGATCTGATCTTGGTGGTCTTTCACCTCAAATTCAGATCTCAAGTTCCCAGCGACCTAATGTTTAGGAACCAATCGGAAATCAATGGACGACAAACCTAGAAATCTGCGCACGATGCTCGCCGAGGCAAAGGACACCTCTGAGCTCATGGTTGACTTGGCTTACGCTGCTGTGTACTTCGGAGACCCTGAGATGGCCGAAGAGGTGGACTCTCTCGAAGAGGACCTCACCGATCTTGTCGCCGACATGCGAGCGCTTTGCGTGCTCGCTGTGCGTAGCCCAAAAGAGGCCGCCGCCATGTCGTCGGTTCTCCAAGTAATTTCGGCGATCGAAAGAATAGGAAACGATGCAGTCGATGTCGGCCGCGTAGTAACCCACAAACTCGGGATTCCACAACAGTTCCTCGTCGATCTCGCCGAGGCGGAAGAGGTCTCGCATCGAGTCCTGGTCAGCGACGGGTCGCACATGGCGCACCGGCCCTTGGCAGCGCTCGAACTTCCGGTAGCGGCTGGTATGCGGGTGATGGCTGTGCGCCGCGACCGTACTTGGATCACCGATCTCAGTGGCGATTTTGTCTTGGTGCCGGGTGATGTTCTGTTCTTGCGTGGCTCGCCAGCCGGAATTGGCCGGCTTCGACAATTGGCGGCCGCTGAGGTTTGGCAAGCACCGGTTGCAGTGGAGGGCACAACCGTCACCGATCTCGATCGAGCCGTCGATGTGCTCGTCGAGATGAAGAATCTCTCAGAGGTTGCAGTCGGTCTTGCCTATTCTGCAATCGTGCTCGGCGATCGAGGTCTGGTCGCCGAGGTGCGACACCTCGAGGGCCGGCTTGACGAAATGAGGGATCATCTCGAATTGTGGGTTCTGCGCGCCGCTAAGGACAATGTCGACCCTTCGCCGCTACGTGGATTGCTTCACCTCGCTGAGGCTGCCGAGGACATTGGCGACCAGGCGCAGCAGATGGTGTCGTTGATCGAGGACCAGGACGAGCTTCACCCGATTCTCGGCTTGGCGCTCGGCGAGTCGGACGAGGTCGTAATGCAAGTGCCGGTCGCCGAGGGAAGTGTCTGCGAAGGCCGTACCCTCGCCGAGCTTCAACTCGACATCGAACCAGGATTCAGTGTTCTTGCCATACGGCGGGGCGGCGGTTACCTATATCGACCGAGTAGTCGAGTGGTCCTCAACGCCGATGATGAACTCATCGCTGTTGGCCCCGATGAAGGCCGTCGGTTGCTTGCATCGATGTGTGGTTGGTTGTTGCGAGACGATGAAGAAACCGGCGAGCGAGAACTCCTCCCTGTCGCACTATCGCGCTAAGACGTTGAGCGAGTAGGTAAGAGTTTTTGTCCGGAAGCTGTTGCCTTCCACTCGTGGCGCCTGCGGCGTCGGTCCGTTAGGCCCGGGACTACGCCAGCTAGCGCTCGTTCCGCTCCCCCTAGTGGCTAGGCCCCTAATTCGCAGTATCTTTCTTCTCCGATGTCCCAAAAGCCATATAGCGACCTGCGAATCCTCACAATTCATGCCCACCCTGACGACGAGTCGAGCAAAGGAGCGGCCACCATCGCCCGCTACAAGGCAGGAGGCGCGGCGACCGTCCTAGTTTGCGCGACCGGTGGCGAGGAGGGCGACATTTTGAATCCGGTTATGGATCGCGAAGAAGTCACCTCTGATTTAAAGGCTTGGCGTAGGGGTGAGCTTGATGAGGCTGCTCGAATAATCGGTTACGACGAAGTAATCATGCTGGGCTATCGCGATTCGGGCATGGACAAGTCCGATGCGAATGCTCATCCTGACTCCTTCTGGCAGGCACCGGTCGATCAAGCTGTCGATCGTCTGGTGTCGATTCTGCGCGCTGAGCGGCCCCATGTTGTCGTTACCTATAGCGATGATCAGAGGGGCTATCGCCATCCCGACCATCTGAGGGTGAACGAC
>CBERPN010000201.1:0-8001 GCA_965524675.1 uncultured bacterium | reverse complement strand
GCTCGCTACAGATCCAGATGTCAAAGTGGCGGCGCAAGGAGCCGGGTGAATTCTCGCCCGTGCATGGGAGGCTGCTACCTCAGCTCGTGGAGACAAACGGTGGGGTGCACTCAGTGTCCGCTCAACTCGGCATCAATGCTGACCACCTTCGTGAGGTCACGAGCTGGAGCCACCTGAGGGCAGTCGAGTGACGACATCACCAGAGGTGCTGTCGTTTGACGACGCACTAGGTTCCTCGACCCAACAGACGCGCCACGTGCTGCTCGGCAACGGGTTCTCGATTGCGTGCCGGCCTGACCGGTTCACCTACAACGCCCTGCTCGATGAGGCGGCCTTCCCTGCTGCGTCTGCCGACATTCGATCGGTCTTCGAACTCCTGGGGACGACGGACTTCGAGAGAGTCATCGACGTGCTCCAGCTCGCAGCCGCGCTCGCTGAAACGTACGCAACCTCTGACCCCTCGCTCTCGGAGCGCCTCCAGAGTGATGCCTCGGTTGTGAGGGAGGCACTGGCCCAGGTTCTGGCGGCCAAGCATCCCGACCTTCCCTTCGACATCGAAGAGGACGAGTACGTGAGTGCCCGTCACTTCCTCGCCAACTTCGAGCGGATTTACACGATCAACTACGACATGCTCCTCTATTGGACAACAATGCAGGACATCGAGCCTTCGGTGGCAAGAAACGATGGGTTTGGGAGCAGTGACGACGAGGCGGCGGACTACGTCGTGTGGGAGCCGTACGCAGGCTTCCGCTCGCAGCGAGTCTTCTTTCTTCACGGTGGCCTCCACCTGTATGACCGATCCTTCGAGCTTGCGAAGATCACATGGTCGAGAACGTCGATCCCGCTAGTCGATCAGATTCGGCACGCTCTGGCAGAGGGCCGATACCCGCTGATCGTGACCGAGGGAACCAGTAACGACAAGGTAACGAAAATTCTTCATCACGCGTATCTAACCCACGCCATTCGCTCCTTCTCGCTAATCGGAGGAGCGCTTTTTGTGTACGGGCTGTCACTCGCACCAAACGACGAGCATCTCTTGCGGCGGATCGCGGAAGGCAAGACCACTGACGTGTACGTAAGCCTCTACGGCGACCCCGACTCGCCGACGAACCAGAGCGTGATCAAACGTGCTCAAGGACTGGCAGATGAGCGCGCTCGCAGCAATCCGAAGGTGCCATTGGCAGTTCAGTTCTACGATGCTGAGTCCGCCCACGTCTGGAGGTAGAGCCCGACCACTGGGTCCAGATACGGGTCCCCAGCCAGCCGGAATGACACCCCGTGCCAGACCATCCGTTAGAAGATCCGTTAGAAGAATGGTCTTTTGAGGCTCTGGCCGAGAACTGAAAAACCCCGGAAACCGTTGAGTTTCCGGGGTTTTCTGATGGTGGCGGGGGCAGGATTTGAACCTGCGACCTTCGGGTTATGAGCCCGACGAGCTACCAGACTGCTCCACCCCGCACCAGAGATGGTAGCGACGGGCAATGGCTTAACCAACACGGGGCGGTGGTGACTTTTCGCACTCTCTTAGGCTTCGTATACCTCTCCGACTTCGCCGAAGAACCCTGCCCATGCAAACCAGAACTCGTTGCGGTGTGTCACCGTGTCGAGGATTACTCCAGCCAACTCACCATCTACCGCTTCGCCCAACAAGGTCCAGGTCGTACCGGTCTGCTCATCGACGAACCCTCCATCTCCATTCGAGCTGAAGGTAAGCACTTCTCCATTCACCGTGGGGTCGAACGCAATGCCGGTGCCTATGGCTTGGCTTTCAGCTAGCCGGCCAGCATCGAGGGCATCTTTGGTGCCATCGCCCCAGAATAGGACCACTGGCTGCGACCCGACGGTGTCGTTCACCACACCGGCCGCCTCTAGGTCGGCAAACGTGTACGCCTTTTCGATTCCGTCAGCCTGCACTCCAACCACACGTGACAGCGCCGGAAACCGCGGGTCGGGATCTTCAGGGAAGAACGGCCTGATCGGCGCATCCTGCGAGCTATAGCCAACGTATGGGTTAGCCCCGTACTCGATCGAGAAACCGGTATCTCTCGACAGCGATTCGCCGTCGGGGAACGACGCCTGAAAGTCTTTGAACGAAACGATGGCGGTACTGATCGGCGTGAGGGTCATACCAGCGAACTCGCCGACAATCGCCTCTCCGGTGATCTGTTGCCAGAGTGAATCGGTGCGGTCATCCCACATCACCAGGTCGCTCTTTCTCAGCAACCCCGACACTCCAAATCGTGTGGCTTCGCCGTCGACAACCGCATCGAACGACAGCGCCGTGTTACACAACGGGCAAAATGTCACTACCACTGGGCCGCCACCAAACTCGGTGTTGACGATCTCGTGACGGGTCAGGATAGACAGTGGGTAGAACCTCGCCAGCCCATCACGCTGAACAAGCGCACCGGGTTCATCGGGGTCGAGCCACTCGCCAGCCGCATTAGGGCTCTCATAGACCGGGTCGTCAATCGGCGGAATCGCGTCACGCGGGTCGGGTCTTTGGATTCCTGCCGCAAGGTCCGAGAGGTCGATCGTCGAGTTGGTCCAATCGGTCTGCCACGTGGTGACGATTGAAGCCACGAACGGATCGAGGCCAGCATCGACCGGGTTCGCAGCAACATCTCCGGTTTGCTCAGGGGTCGGAGCCTGCGAGCTACTGGTGGTGTCGTCATCCGACGTTTCGTCGGCCTCACTGGTAGCGGGCGCAGAAGACTCGGCCTCCGAGCTACTACAAGCGGCAGCAACCAACCCGAAGGCTATGACTAGGGCGGCGAGTCGTTTGTTCATGTCTCACCAAACCCGCCGAGGTCAAGCATCCTTCCCCCATGCCCGGTTCAGGAGTCGACAGTCGACGGTAGGATGCGCGTCGATGAATGCTAAGTCGCCAACCCAACCCGAAGACCTTTCCGACCCTCCAGGAACCGTGCTGGTGGTGGTCGCCCACCCCGACGATATCGATTTCGGAACCGCCGGAACCGCTGCCACCCTCAGCGCCGCTGGCTCCAAGGTGGTCTACCGATTGGTTACCTCCGGCGAGGCTGGCAGCCCCGACGACATGGACCGGGCCGAACTCAAGGAACTGCGCGAGCGCGAGCAATGTGCAGCCGCGGCCGAGGTTGGAGTGACCGACGTCGAGTTTCTTGGCATGCCCGACGGACGCCTCGAATACAACCTCGATCTTCGCCGAGCTATCACCCGGGCCATACGCCAAGTGAAACCCGATCTGCTGATCACCCAAAACCCCGAACGTCGCTGGGATCGTATTTTCGCCAGCCATCCCGATCACCTCGCGGTCGGAGCGGCTGCGGTGGCCGCCGCCTACCCCGATTCCCGCAACCCACACGCCTTTCCGGAGTTGCTCGACGAGGGCCTTGAGCCCCACACCGTGCCCGAACTCTGGATTCCCCTGCTCGACCCGGTAGACGTGTTCATCGACATCACCGCGGTAATCGACGCCAAGATCAAGGCGCTGAGCTCGCACGTGAGCCAGGTCGGATGGATCGAAGACGTCGACTCGATGCTAAGAGATTGGGCAGCAGCAATGGGAGCAGAAAACGGCTTCGCTGAGGGTGTCCTGGTCGAAGGATTTCGGCGGGTTCGCACCGTCGCATAACCCACGCTTACCCAACAGCAACACTAGCAACATGGGCACCATCCACGCCATCGCTGCTTATCCTGAGTAGACCAGTCACAAGAGATGGCGGTTCTCTACCCCCCCCCTTGGACGCGAGCGATGAATCATTTTCAGGTGACACACGGACTCGTTGAAATATCCGCTGTTCACGCTGGCGACGTCGAAGTTCACGGCGGTGTTGCAGTCATCACAGGGCGGGTCATCGGAAACGTCGACGTCTGGGGCGGGCGAGCGATCATCCCGGGAATCGTCGAAGGCAACATCAACAACCTGGGCGGCATGGTTCGCATTACCGGCAGCGTGTTGGGAAGCATTACCGGTTCGCCCGCGCACACCGTGGTCGACATCACCGATCGCGTAACCGACCCGTACGGCAATTGGGACCCTAGAAAGGCTGCCCGGCCCGCCGCGAATCCGGTTATCACCCACGCGCGTCGACCGGATCTAATGGCCGGACGCTCGAGCCTAGTAACAGCACTCGCCACCGCCGCCGTGGGGTTAGCGATCGTGGGAGCGATCGCAGTGGTGGGCGACAACACCGACGTCGACGTACCAGGCGTAGCCACAGTGCTCGTCGTAGATAAACCAGCGGGCTAGCCAACCGCCGTCGACGATCTAGGCTTTTAGGGATTACTTCCCCACCGAAAGCTGACGACGTGTCGAACCACGCCCGATCTCGCTCTAGCGGCCTAACGAAACGTCGGCATGGACACCTAGGCTGTCGTTCGGTTGCTTTTACAGTATCTTTCATATATTTTCATGCAATGCGGTACGTTGGAGTTGTTGTCTTCGGAGGACTCCTGCTCGCCGCGTGTAGCGGCAGCCAGACCAGCGACACCGCACCTGTGCTCTCATCTACCACGGTCCCCGTAGCCACAACTGTGGCTACGACGAGCACCCTCGCACCGGCCACCACGATCGCCGCCACCACAACCATCGCCCCAACCACGACGCTGGCCGAAAAAACCGACGCCGAAATCGAAGCCGAAATCATCGAGGCTTACCTGACCGGGTGGGACGACGTATTCAGGATGGCCCTTGACCCTAAAGCTGACCCAAGTTTTCTCGACGCGTCGCGGCAAGGCATCGCCCTAGAGCTAACACTCGATTTTCGCGACCGACTGCTCGAACGCAACGATCGAGTCGAGTTTCCAGATAGCAGCGTGGCCATGCATAGAGCGACATTCTCCGGCTTTGAAGGCAGTATCGCAATCGTTAGAGACTGCTTCACAGATGACAGCTACGGCATCGATCTAACTACCGGTGAGATATCAAATGATGCAGTCGCAACCGGTCTTTGGTTTTCGAGACTCGAGATCGTTGACGGAACCTGGGTCGTCACCGAGAACACCCGAATCAACCGTTGGGAAGGTGTTGACTCAACATGCGGATCGTCAAGCTAGCAATAATCGCTCTTTGCATACTATCGACCGGGATACCAACGGCAGATGCGGACGAAGGCGGCGGCGTGCTTCCCGGCGGCGGAATCCCAGTCGGCGATGCCGGGTATGTCGATGGTGGCGGGGTGTTCGTCGGCTACGACGTCAAGATCAGCTACAACGCTGGACGTAACCGACCTGGCGGAAGCGGCGGGCCCAAATATGAATGCTCATTCTTCATCTGGGAAAGCGCTGACGGCACCGACCCAGCAACCAACCTCCAACCCCGACACTGGTACATACTGCGCTGTCACCTCGAAGGCTCCGACGAACTAGCGCTCAACACACCAGCCATCGTCGAATACAACCCGAATGATCCCGATGCCGGCCGAATTGCCACCCAAGCCGAAGTCAGTATCACAGCCCTCGCGAACCTCACATTCCCCGCCCCCGAACTCACCACCTCACCCCCGCCCGACCATCTCGTCGTCGGGTTCGAAACCTGGTTCCATACCGAAACCCCCGACAACCCCGACGGACTCCCAGAACCAACCATCATCACCGCCGCCGCCGGACCGCTCTGGGCTACCGCCAGCGCCGAACCGGCCAGCATCGATATCGACACCGGCGACGACGAACCCGGCTCGATCTTTAGCTGCGACCAAATCGCCCCACCATTCGACCTCGACATCGACCTCGAAACCCAACGCCCCGACTGCGCCCGCTACGAATACCAATACTCTTCCAACAACAAAGCCACCCCCGGCGGCAGCTACACGATCAGCGCTGCCGTCACATACGCCACCTACCTGGTGACCGGTCCAAACCCCGCCCCCGTCTTCCAAGAAGAACTGGTGGGCGAAACCACCGAAATCATCGCCACCATCACCCAACTCCAAGCGGTAATCAAATAGCCCCAAAACGTCGAACTGGTCGGGCAGGTGGCCCCCAGAGGGGCCACTAGCCCGACCAGAACGGATTAGATGATTACTTCACACGACTTGGTACGCCTGGGCGTCGCACCCGTGCAAGTGTCGCGACCCTTCTTACCAATAACCTTGTCATTACCCGACCCACCATCGATGAAGTCATCGCCTCGGCCACCCTTTAGCCGATCCCTACCACCATGACCAAAGATGACATCATCACCACCGCCGCCACTGATCTTGTCGCGACCATCACCACCGACCAGACAATCCCGGCCGCCCTTACCAATAATTCGGTTACGGCCACCAACCCCGATAATCACATCCGAGCCATTCGTGCCAACCAGCCGCTCATTAGCATCGGTACCAACAATAATGTTCGCATCCTCAAACCCGGCGCCACACTCAACCGGAATCGACACAGGATCCGGCACCACGTCTAACGGATCAACACCCGGCGCAGCGTCACACTCATTGCCCTTACCATCCTGATCCCAATCGGCCTGCTCAGGGTTAAACACAGCCCTACAATTATCTTCGCTATGCGCAACACCATCCTGATCCTGATCCTGACCACCACAACCACCCGTGTCATAACAATGCAGAACCTTCAAACTCCTCGGGTCGGCGTTATACGCCACAACCGGATTACCCGACCCGTCCAGCACCATCGACGGCGACATCCCCGTATTTCCAGCAGTGTCGGGATAGGACGGAGACTGCGCTCCACTGCAATCAGCGCTCGAACAATGCAACACCGCAAGATCTGTCTCAGCAAACTTAATAACCCGCTCAGTGACAGCTTCCAGTTGATAGGCGAGAACTGGGTAGTCCTGCGAATCGACCGAAAGCGACATGATAGAGCGCACGATGCGATCGTCAGAGGTGTCGACTGTCTGTGCCGTCTGGTCTCCGCTGCAGTCCGAATTCGAACAATGCAGCACCATTAGCGTTCCGCCGGTGCTGTAGCCGATCACCGGGTAGCCGTTGGAGTCGAGCGTCAACGATGCGCTCTTCGTTCGGCCGTGACTAACCCGCTCGGGCGTCGCCGGGGAAACGGATTCGTGGGGGCCACTGCAGCTCTGGTTCTTGCAAATCAACAACTTGACGTCTTGACCATCGGAATAGGCGAGTACCGGGTTGCCGTTCTCAGCGAGCACTATTGAAATTCCTCGTATACGGCCTGTTTCGGTGGTCGGCGAATGACTGGTCGGGTTGCCGCTGCAATCGGCGTTGCTGCAGTGCACCACCATCGGCCCATCTTCACCTACATAAGCAATAACCGGGTATCCGTCGCGATCAAGAGTCAGCGCAGGCTCTTTTCCATTCGGCGCTACTTCGACGGGTGTTTGTGTTCCCGTACAACCAGTGTTTGTGCAGCGCACCACTGTCAAACCCCCCAGAGTCGCCAAGTAGGCGATTATGGGACGATCCTCCCGATCGAGAGCAAAGCCAGGGCCGACAGTTCGGACGGGAAAAAGAACCTTTCTTGCGCCTTCGGATTCAACCAACCGCGATACCCTCCGCGGGCTCGCTGTGGATGCGCAATCAGTATCGAGACACTTGACAAACATCGTTTTGTCTTCACGATCAAAATACGCGATGGATGGGAAGCCTTCACTGTCCAACGCCACCGACACCGCCGCTTGCGGATCGTCTACATCATTGAGGGTATTGATGATGTCAGGGCCGAGCGGGGAGGTTACGAGGTCGCTCGGCTGCGGAGACGCATCGGCCGCAACCACCAGACCGGCGATCAACGAAACGATCACCAATATGAAAGTGAAGACCCTCGACTCGAAACGAACTGTTGATTGTGGACTTCGAAAAGACATGGCAGGTTTCTCCCTAACTTGGCTTGCCGCTCACTCGAGCGATTCAACCCCAATCCTGTCGCGTCCTGTGGGCCATGGTCTGTGCCATAGCGCACACAGCCGGTGACAAGTCAGCGTCAGTGAGCTGCCACAGAGGAACGCAGTGAGTGACGAAAATGGCTGCTCGACCCCCCAAAACGTCGAACTGGTCGGGCAGGTGGCCCCCAGAGGGGCCACTAGCCCGA
>CBERPN010000200.1:0-8013 GCA_965524675.1 uncultured bacterium | reverse complement strand
TCATAGCGGCAGCCGCCCCGTTGCAAGACGGGGACGTGGTGGTAGTTACCCAGAAAGTTGTCTCCAAAGCTGAAGACATGCTGGTCGAGGTCGATCCAGACGATCCACTCAGCCACAAGCCTCTGGTCGAACAAGAATCGGTTCGGGTCTTGCGACGTCGCGGTGAGCTCATTATCAGCCAAACCAAGCACGGCTTCGTTTGTGCCAACGCCGGCATCGACCTTTCGAATGTTGCCCGCGGCCAGGCGGCTCTACTTCCCGAAGATAGCGACCGGTCGGCCCGCCGAATCCGCGATGGCATCAAGGGCAAGGCGGGCATCGATGTTGCCATTGTGGTTTCGGATACCTTTGGCCGTCCTTGGCGCCGCGGCCTCACCGACGTGGCGATCGGCTCTGCAGGAATCCTTCCCATCGCCGATTTGAGGGGCACAACCGACAGCTACGGTCGCGAGCTTCAGGTCACCGAGGTCTGCATCGTCGATGAGATCGCCTCGGCGGCCGAACTAGTGATGGGCAAGAGCACGGGTATTCCGGCCGCCATCGTGCGGGGGATCGACCCAGCCTGGCTTGGCGAAGGATCGGTCAAAGAAATCATCAGAGATCCAAAGGACGACCTGTTCCGCTGAAACCGGGCAGACCCGTAGTGTCTGGAAAAACTTTGCTGGTTAAGCGCTTTGACTAGCCCAGGTGTCGCGGCACGCTTGCTGCACGTCGTATTTTGCCGACCAGCCGAGCTCTTTCTCAGCCCTGGTAGGGTCGGCAACTGACGTTGCGACGTCGCCGGGGCGCCGATCGACCACTTCGAAGTTGATGGTGCGCCCCGAGGCTTGCTCCACAGCTGCGATCAACTCGAGAACCGACACACCTTTGCCGAGGCCCAAGTTGTATGCATCGAAACCCTTCATCGAGCTGAGTGCGTCGATGGCGGACACGTGGCCCGACGCCAGGTCCATTACGTGGATATAGTCTCGCACGCCCGTGCCGTCGACGGTGTCGTAGTCGCCGCCGAATACAAGAACCTCGGCGGCTTCGCCTTTTGCCGCAGCGATCACCGCCGGCATTAGGTTATTGGGCTTGCCCTTGGGGGCTTCGGCGATCTTGCCGCTCGGGTGAGCACCGACAGGATTGAAATACCGTAACGCTAGGATCGACCAGTCGTCGGCCGAGTTAGCTAGGTCGGCCAAGATTTGCTCTGCCATCAGCTTGGTCCAGCCATATGGATTGGTTGCGCTCAGGGGCGCTGTTTCTGGTATTGGAACCTGCTCGGGGTCGCCGTAAACGGTAGCCGACGACGAAAAGACGAACTTGCGTACGCCCGTCTTCTCCATGGCGTCTAGCAGAGAAACAAGCCCGGAAATGTTGTTTCGATAGTAGCGAAGCGGCTGCTCGGTCGACTCTCCCACAGCCTTTAGTGCCGCAAGATGTATAACCGCAGTAATGTTGTGCTCGCCGAGGAGCCTCACCATTCGCTCGGAATCGATCACGTCGGCTTCGATAAAGTGCGGCCTTTTGCCCGCGGCAGCCTCGATGGCGGCAAGTGAGTCCGGACTACTGTTGACGAAGTTGTCGACGATAACCAGCTCGTGACCAGCATCGATCAACTCGACACAAACATGGCTGCCGATGTAGCCAGCGCCGCCAGTAACCAACACTGTTTCGGTCATGATCTAACCCTGCGCATCGGGGAGCTTTGCCCCGTCGAGCGAACTGCCTGGATCGAGCTTGGCGGCATCGCCGATCACACTCAAACCCGTAACCGATGCGCCGTCGCCTACCGTCGCCCCGCCGCCGATCATTGAGCCATCGACAGTGGCATTCGCTCCGATCACAGCTCTTGGGAAGATGATTGAGTTGCGAACGATCGCTCCGGCCGATATCGCCGCACCAGCAGCGATAACGCTCCGCACTACCGAAGCCTCTGGGTCAACTGTAGCTGTGGAGTGAACACCGTCGATGGCCTCGCCGCGTAACCCGTCGAGTAGATCGAGTTGGATCTGAAGGTAGGTGGCGGGCGTTCCGGAGTCGACCCAGTATGCCTCGGAGCCTTTCGCGTACAGGGTTCCGGACTCGGCAAGAGCCGGGAACGTTTCGCGCTCCACCGAGACTCTGCGACCCGGTTCGATCAGTTCGAGAACCGAGGGTTCGAGTACGTAAGTCCCAGCGTTAATCCAGTTTGTGGGAGCTTCGTCGCGGGGTGGCTTCTCGATAAAGCCGACAACTCGGCCGTCGTCGTCGGTGGGAACCACGCCGTAGCGCGATGGATCGTCGACCGGAGTGAGCGAAATTGTTGCTTGGGCACCAGCATCGCGGTGAAATTTCCATAGCTCGCCAAGGTTCATGTCGGTAATGATGTCTCCGTTGACGACCACGAATCGTTCATCGATTCCGGCGTGGCGGGCAGCGAATCCGATCGCACCAGCGGTATCGAGCGGCTCGGGTTCCACCGCGTAATGCAACTTTACTCCCGCACAAATCCCATCGGGAAAGGCGTTGGTGAAGACATCCTGCTTATACCCAAGCGCCAAGACGGCTTCTGTCACGCCGTGAGATCCAAGCGATCTAATCACGTGCTCGATCATCGACTCGTGACCGACTGGAAGCATCTGCTTCGGGTTGGTGAAGGTGAGGGGACGAAGTCGGGTGCCGAAACCTCCGACTAAGATCACTGCTTTCATTGCGTTCCTTGCTTTGGCGGTCTCGATCCCGTCGGCAAATCAGACCTCAAATCGAGGCCTTCGGGCAACGTGACTCTTGAGTTGGAGACCGAAATCAGCCGCCATGCCCATCAGCTGGCGCATCATCTGAATCGGCGCCGAGCGGCGTCGGAATTATCGTATTCGGAACCCCGCGGTCAGGGCTCGCGGCATCGAGAGCAGCCAGTCGATCTGGTGGAGGAGGTGGAATTTCGGCCCCAACCGGCGCAAGTGCAATAGTTATTGCTTCGCGATTGCTTAGGAACCTGACCTTGTCGATGTCGCCGACGATTACCTCGGTAGGGCCAGCATCAATATTGCTGGCGTCGAAGCGCGCGACCTGCAGCACAGCCGGTTGTCCGTCGCACTGGGTGCCCTCGACCAACTCGCTGCCGTCGGGCAACGTGAGCACTCCATCGCCGGGATCGAGATCGACCCGCATCGCTTCAAAGAACACTCCGAGGTTGGCGTCTTCGCCTGTGACTGAAGATGAGAACGGATGGATATGCAATAGACCATCGCTGTGAGAGTGAATTCCGCGAGGATCATAGTCGCTCGTGAATTGGTTCTCGAAGCTCTCTTGCTCGCAGTCCCAGACAGCATAAGCAGAGTGCCAGTGGTCGCGAAGCGATGGCGAATTGGCACTTGCATCGCGAGTTGAACGTGCGTATACGACCAGCAGCACACCGAGAATGACGACCACCACCATCGCCGACGGGAATCCGAGATCGCGCCGTTCAGTGGAAGTTGCGGTGCGACCAGCACGTGCCGCGCGAGCAACTTTTTTCGAAGAGGAAGCCTTACCCATATGCGCTACAGGCTATCGGCTTCGGACCCATTGTTGGGGGTCAGGAGGGGGGTGCCGTCCTTCACAGCAGACAACTCGTCAAACAGCTCGACGTAGCGCTCGGCAACGCCCGCTGGAGTAATCCACGATTCAACAAACGCTCGTCCAGCTCGCCCGCACCGAATTCGCAAACCTTGATCGTCGAGCAGCCTTGCAAGCGCAGCGGTGAAGCCTGCCTGATCGTCGGGGCCGACGGCCAAACCGCAGTTCGTAGCATCGATGAGCGAATCTAATTCGGTTCCTGGGTCGACGCTCGCCAACACCGGTCGACCAGCAGCGAGGATCGAAAAGAATTTCGAAGGTACGCTACTACGGGCCAGTCCACGCTTGAGCGGAACCAGGTGGATGTCGCCAGCGCCGAGCACCTCGGCTAGTCGTTCGACCGGCTGATAACCAATGAATCGCACGTTGGGTAGATCGCTGGCATCGGCCTCGAATTGGGAGCGGGCAGAGCCATCGCCGTTGATAACGAACACCACATCGGCCCGGGCACGAAACTGTCGTGCCGCGCCCAGAACCAGCTCAAGCGATTGCGAGAATCCGACATTACCTGCGTACATCACTACGATCTTCCCAACTAGATCGAATTCTTGGCGGTAACTGTTGAGTGCGTCGCTAAGCGCTGGATCGGTAGCTGGAAGCGCTCCGGTATCTACGAAGTTAGGAATCACCTTTACTTTGGGCCGATCAGCGCTTGGCATCTTGCGCCCGACGTTGTCTGCCAAATCCTGCGACAACACGGTCACCGCATCCGCAACCCGGTAGAGGTGCCGCTCCATCGCCTCGAAGAAGCTGATGGAACGCTTTCCTTTAAGGACTCCCAACTCCACTGCCACGTCGGGAAAAACATCTTGGATGTTGAAGACGAACGGCACTCGGTGACGCCTTGCCGAAGCCCAGCCAGCGTGGCCCAAGGTGATCGGTGGAGACATCGCCACAACTCCTTGTGGGTCGAACTTCGATGTGGAAGCAACCGTTGCTGCCAAGGCGCTAAACCCGCCAAAGGCCATAGCCCTAGCGGGGATGTTTGCCTTGTTGGTGGGGAACGGGTGCAACCGGCGAATGTATCCCCAGTCGGTCGTTTCGCTCTGGTGGAGCTTTGCCTCCCAGCCGGGCGCGATTCGGTGCTCTCGATACCAGGGGATGGAGGTAATTACCTCCATCTCGTGTCCGAGTTCAGCTAGCGCATAGGTAATCGCCGAAATGACGGAGCCGGTCGGAGCGTTGTCGGGGGCGAAGTGCGGGGCGATAATCTGAAGTCGCATGAATCAGGGTTGCAGGATTCGACGGTAGACCGATTCGAGCTGCTCGCCCGCACGATTCCATGCAAATTGTGCGGCCTGTCTACGGCCAGCATCAGCAAGACTAGCCCGATCGGGGATATTGCATGTTCGATCCACAATTGCGTCGACCCATGCCGCGACATCGCCGGGCGGCACCAAGGTTCCCGCCTCTCCCGCCACTTCAGGAACTGCGGTGGCGTCGGCCGCTATGACAGGGCAACCGAGGGCCAACGCTTCGAGCACCGGAATCCCAAACCCTTCGAACCGGCTAGGAAAAAGCAATGCCTCCGCCCGAGCTACCAGTAAATCGAGAACCTCTCGTTCGACGCGACCGAGACGGTGCACCAGCGATTGAATCGCGAGTTCGTCGATCAAGCGATCGACTTCACCATCGGCGAGACCAGTTCCACCGGTCAAAACCAACCGAACCGGATGGCCCCTGTCTCTTGCTCCGGCCACAGCTCTGAGCGCGGTGGCGTGATCTTTGTGGTGATGGGTTATCGCCGGATACACAAAGTACGGCTGATCGTCGGTAATTAACTTCTTCACCACGCCAGGTACCCCAGGCGAGTCGATCGCTAGCAGGCGGGGTAGGTCATAGCCTGCCGATACCGTCACCACTTGATCGTCGCTCAAATCGAACCTTGCCACGACCTCGTCACGCACGAATCCGCTCGGCGCAACAACCAGCTCTGACCTCGCAACCGAGCGCGGTATTGCCGTTCGCAGGTAGTGACGCTTAACAAAGCTGAAATTCTGTGGAAGAGCGAGCGGCTGAAGGTCGTGAAGGGTCATGACCGCAGGGACGGGGCGTAGCGTTGGCACGGTGCCGCCGACGTGATGAAGCAGTTGGAGCTTCTTTTGCTGAGCCAGCTGCCTAAGCCACGTCGTCTCTGTCCACACCCGCCGAGCGCGGTTGCGGCCGTCGATTTCGGCGACTTCTGTATCGCAACGCTCGACGAGTTCGGGGTAGGCGTCGGCGAAGGGTCGCAACACGAACAAGCTGATCGCCATGTCGTCGAGGGATCGATCTAGCAGCGATTTGGTCGTTCGAACGGCGTACTCTTCGGTTCCGCCAACAACCGAGGGAACACACCAGAGCAGGTTGATTCCGACGCGGAGCGCATTGTTGTTCACGCTAAGGCCTGCTCGTAAGCGGCGATTGTTTGGTCTGCGGTTCGGGTCCATGTGTAGGAGCGAGCTCGCTGTCGTCCTAGCTCGCCGAGGCTGTCGACCGCGCTCGATCCCACCAACAAGTCGCCTAGTGCTTCAGAGATCGAGTCGACATCGTAGGGGTCGACTAGTAGCGCGCATTCGCCGACCAGTTCTTCGGTGGCGGTTCCACGCGATGTGAGCACAGGGGCACCTTGGACCATCGCTTCGAGCACCGGCAAACCAAAGCCCTCGAACAGTGATGGATAGGCAAATAGCGTCGCCCCCGAATACAGGGCGACCAGGTCGGATCTCGAGAGGAATCCTAACCGCTTCGCACGATCGCCCAATGGCGCGATCAGCGACTCGATGTCTTGCTGCCAGCCGGACGGACCGACGATCGCGAGGCTGACATCGGCGGGCGCGGCCTTTGCGAAAGCGGCGACCAACCGTCGAAGGTTCTTTCGTGGCTCCAGGGTCCCCACCGACAAGACGTACCTACCACCGAGATCGAACCTTCGACGGACCTGTTCAACATCGGTCGGCGACGCCGAGGCCTGGTCGACACCCCATGGGATAATCCTGATTTTGGCGTTGTCGATTCCGTTGGCCGACAAATCGGCGGCTGTGGCCTTAGAGGGGCAGATTACAATCGTTGCTCGCTCGGCCGTTCGACTCAGTGTGCGTCGAAAGAATCGAACCCCGTGTTTGGTGAACAATTCGGGGTGGTGCAGCCATGCCAGATCGTGCTGGGTCACCACGAGCGGTCTGTGAGTGGGGGGAACGATTCCACCGGTCGCATGAATCAGGTCGGCCCCGGCCACGAACCGATCGATCGAGGGTTGTGATGAACGCGACCACGCCTGATAGAGCACCTGGCGGGTGAGCGGTAGCGCCAGAACATCGACCGGGGGCCGGTATGCAGGGTCTGGCGGCTCGCTGTGCCGTGCCGAGATTGCAGTGGCAATGATGTCCTCACGCCCCTGGAAAGATCGCAACAGATCAACGGCTGCGCCCGCTGTTCCACCGGGTACCTCATGCCAGCACTGCTCGACCAGCAGAGCGGCACGACATGGAGTCGTCCCATCGGAACCTTGACGTTTCATCCACTCTGATTCTGGCACGCCAGCCGCCCGGATAGGTGGGTTAAGCAGGATTCTCTAGACTCTGCGGGTGTCAGATTATTGGTCGCGCAAGAAGGTTCTCGTCACTGGCGGTTCTGGCTTCTTAGGAACCAGCGTCGTAGCAAAGTTCAGGGCCGCCGGTTGCACCGAACTTACTGTTCCGCGCAGCGCTCAGCACGACCTGCGAAACGCTGATGCGGCGAGCGAACTAGTCGAGGCGGTTCAACCAGATCTGGTGATACACCTCGCGGCGCGCGTTGGCGGAATAGGGGCCAATATGGCCCGGCCGGCCGAACTCTATTTGGAGAACCTGCTGCTCGGAACCAACGTCATAGAAGCCTGTCGTCACGGCGGGGTCGACAAGCTTGTCGTCGTTGGAACCATCTGTTCCTATCCGAAGCACTCACCCGTTCCCTTTAGCGAAACTGACCTTTGGAATGGTTACCCCGAACAGACCAATGCTCCTTATGGGATTGCAAAGCTCGCGCAGTTGGTTCATCTCCAAGCGAACCGCGAGCAGTACGGCCAATGCGGGATCTACCTGATGCCCACCAATCTCTACGGTCCCGGAGATAAGTTTCACTCAGCGGTGTCGCACGTCATTCCAGCACTTATCAAGAAATGCGTCGATGCTTGCGATCGCAACGATTCTTCGATTTCTGTTTGGGGTTCGGGCTCTGCCACGCGCGAGTTTCTCTACGTGGACGATGCGGCCGAAGGAATCCTGCTTGCAGCACAACACTTCGACGGAGCTGAGCCGGTCAATTTGGGTGCCCACGACGAGCTTGCAATCAAGGATCTAGTGAAGCTGATAGCCGAGCTGACCGGCTTCGACGGAGAAATCGTGTGGGATAAGACAAAACCCGACGGTCAACCACGGCGCTGTGTAGACACAACCCGTGCTAAACAAGAAT
>CBERPN010000199.1:0-8024 GCA_965524675.1 uncultured bacterium | reverse complement strand
GGTACCGGGGCCTGGGGATCCAACTGGCTCGAGATCGGCGAAAGCAACGGCGCCAGCAGCGGCGACGTAAGAGTGGTCACCGACAGCGGTGACCGTTCGTTGCGGATTCGCGACAACGACAACGGTGGCGAAGGAGTGCAGCGCGCTATCGACCTCAGTTCGTATAGCACCGCGACACTCTCGTTCGACTACAGCCCACGGGGTCTCGACACTTCGAACGACTACGCCACCATCGATGTCTCCACCAACGGCGGCTCTAGCTGGACCGAGCTAGGCCGTATCTCGGGGCCCGCGTCTTCCTTTGTCTACTTCCCACTCGCGTTCTCGCTCGACAGCTACCTCACCGCCAACACCCGGATCAGGTTCCTAACCTCGCCGACCATGGGCGGGAACGATCAGGTCCTTTTCGACGACCTCAGCATCGTCGCATCCGCAACCGCTCCGGTTACCCGCACCAACACCGCAGCCGACCCTGCTCCGCTCACCAACGGCATTCCGCAGGATCTCGTCGTCGCCGCCGACGCGATCGATCTGTCCGCTGGCGCGACCGCGACGGTTACTTTTCAGGTGACGGTCGATAACCCCACCACACTCACTGAAATCACTAACGCTGCGTCCGCGGCCAGCGACCAATCACCCAACGCTCACAGCACCGTCACCGACCCACTCACCTCAGGTTCTATTGGCGACCTCGTTTGGACCGACACCAACAGCGACGGCATTAAGGACCTGGGCGAGTCGGGCCTCGGCGGCGTGACCGTCAACCTCAAAGATGACACCAGCACCGTTATCGCCACGACCACCTCGGAGGCGATCGACGGCAGCTACAGCTTCGACGGCCTAGCCTCCGGCGACTACACCATCGAGTTTGTGGCACCAGCCGGTTTCTCCTTCTCACCCTCTGGAGTTGGCGGCGACAACACAGTCGACTCAGATGCCGACCCATCAACAGGCGAGACTTCGGTAGTCACACTCGGCAGCGGCGCTACCATCACCGACGTCGATGCTGGCTTGGCCGAGCGCGTCACCATCGGCGATTACGTCTGGGAAGACCTCGACGCCGACGGTGTTCAGGACTTGGGCGAGTCAGGACTCGATGGGGTCACGGTCAACCTGCTCGACTCGGCCGGCAGCACCGTGCTCGACACCACAACCACAGCGGGTGGTGGCGCTTACAGCTTCACGAGGGTGCCAGGAACCTACATAGTCGAGTTCGAGTATCCGGCTGGATACCTGGGCAGCCCTCAAGGGGCCGCGGCCGACACATCGATCGACTCAGACGCCGTTCCTCTAACCGGGCGCACCGCCAGCTTCGTTGTTGCCTCGGCCGCCAATATCAGCGATCTCGATGCGGGCATGTACCGGTTGGCCACAATCGGCGACCTCGTATGGTCCGACGCCAACGCCAACGGTCTGCTCGATGGCGGCGAAACAGGACTCGACGGAGTTACCGTCAACCTGCTCGACGCCACCGGCACCACCATCGTCGACACCACAACCACGGCGGGCGGCGGCGCTTACAGCTTCGCCAACGTTTCACCCGCCAGCTATCGAGTTGAGTTCGTCACCCCGGCGGGCCATGTCGCCTCGCCCCAAGATGTGGGCGGCGACGACACCATCGACTCCGACGCCGACACCGTTACCGGGCAAACCGCCACATTCACTATCAGCTCTGGAGCTGCCCGCACCGATCTGGACGCAGCCTTCTACGAACAGTTGGCGATCGGCGATTCGGTGTGGCTCGACGAAAACAGCGACGGCACATTCGATTCGGGCGAACGGGGCATCGCTGGCGCCACAGTAAACCTGCTCGACTCCTCCGGAACGGTTATCGCAACCACCACGACAGCAGCCGACGGGTCGTACGGCTTTACCAACCTCGACCCGACTAGCTATCAGGTCGAGGTATTGGTTCCGGGCTTCACCTTCACCGGACAGGACACCGGTAGCGACGACACCATCGACTCCGACGTCGACACCGCCACCGGCCTTACAGCTCTATTCGCCCTCACCAGCGGAAACGATGACTTCACTATCGATGCTGGTGTGCTGCCCGCGACTCTCGGCGATTTCGTCTGGGACGATCTCGACGGCGACGGGCTTCAGGACGCTGGCGAACCGGGCCTCGACGGAGTCACCGTCAACCTGCTCGACGCCACCGGAACCACGTTGCTAGATAGCACCGTCACTTCAGGGGGCGGCGCCTATAGTTTCCCGGTTGGTCCGGCCGGTTACGTCGTTCAGTTCGTCGCACCTGCGGGCATGGATTTCAGCCTCTCCGACCAAGGGGGCGATGACAGCATCGACTCCGATGCCGACACCGTCACAGGTCGATCCGACGTCATAACCATCAGCGGTTCCGATAACACGACCGTCGATGCCGGGCTCTACACCCCGGTTGGTATCGGCGACCTCGTTTGGGAAGACCTCGATGCCGATGGCACGGTCAACGGATCTGAAACCGGCCTCGGTGGTGTCACACTCAACCTGCTCGCTGGCAGCACCATCATCGATACCGTTACTTCGGCCGCCGACGGCAGCTACCAGTTCAGCAATGTGATACCCGGTGACTACTCGGTAGCCGTGGTGAGCGCGTCGCTGCCCGGTGGGTACGTCCTCACTACAGCCAACGACCCGACGAGCGTCACCGCTGTTTCGGGAACCGACATCACGACCGTCGACTTCGGCTTTGAACCGACTGGGTCGATCGAAATTTCCAAGAGCCCGGCAACTCAAGACGTCGTAGCGGGCGGCACGGCCTCATTCAGCATCACCGTCAGCAACACCGGAGCGAGCGATCTAACAGCCGTCTCGGTGAGCGACCCGCTAGCCCCCGACTGCGACCTAACGATCGGGGCATTGGCAGCAGGCGCGTCGACCAACTACACGTGCGACTTGACCACCGTGACCAGCAGTTTCACCAACACCGCTTCGGTTGGAGGGTCGGGACCGGGCGCAATATCGGTTAGCGATAGCGACACCGCAGCGGTTGTGATTCTCGTACCGAGTATCGCCATCAGCAAGAACCCCGCCAACCAAACGATCATCAGCGGCGACACCGCTAGCTTCTCTATTACGGTCAGCAACACCGGCGATACTGCGCTCAGCAACATCGCTGTCACCGATCCAGCAGCTCCGGATTGCGCTCAGCCTCTTGCCGACCTAGCCATCGGCGGCTCGACGACCTACACGTGTGAACTAACGAATGTCAGCGCCGACTTCACCAACAGCGCCACCGTCACCGCAACCGACCCAATCGGTGGAATCGAGACCGACACAGACACTGCTGACATCGAAGTCATCGCCCCAGGAGTCACCCTCAGCAAGACTCCCGCCGACCAGACCATCGTCACCGGCGACACCGCAACATTCTCAATCACAATCACCAACACCGGCGACACGGTGCTCAGCGGGGTCGTGATTGCTGATTCCGCCTCACCAGATTGCGCCCGCAGCATCGCTGACCTGCCCATAGGTGGCTCCGCCACGTATTCCTGTTCCTTGGCAAACGTCACCGCCGACTTCACCAACAGCGCCACCGTTTCGGCCGACGACCCAATCGGCAATACCTACAGCGACTCTGACAGCGCCGACGTCGACGTAATCAGCCCCGGAATTACGATCACCAAGACCCCTGACGATCAGATGATCCTCACGGGTAGCACTGCCACCTTCACGATCGATCTAACCAACACGGGCGACACCATCATTACCAACGTCGCCGTCTCCGATGTTGCCTCGCCCGACTGCGCCCGCAGCATCGCCGATCTTCCTGTGGGCGGCACAGCCAGCTACACCTGCACACTCACCAATGTCAGCGCCGACTTCACCAACACCGCCACCGTGACCGGCGACGACCCCCTCGCCAACACCCTCGCCCACAGCGACCAAGCCAACGTCGACGTCATCGATCCCGGCATCACCCTAACCAAGACCCCGGCCACCCAAACGATCGTGTCGGGCGGAACCGCAACCTTCTCGATCACGGTCACCAACACCGGCGACACAGTCCTTACCGGGGTCGTGATAGCTGACCCGCTCAGCCCCGACTGCGCCCGCACTCTTACAGACCTTGCTATCGCCGGTACAGCCACATTCTCCTGTTCACTCGCAAACGTCACGGCCGACTTCACCAACAGCGCCACCGTCAACGCCAATGACCCACTCGCCAACCCCCTCATCGCAACGGACAGCGCCGACGTCACCGTCCTTAGCCCCGGCGTCACCATCACCAAGTCCCCGGCTACCCAGACAATCATTACCGGCAGCAGCGCCAATTTCAACATCACCGTCACCAACACCGGCGACACGGTTCTCAGCAATGTCGCGGTAATCGATGCACTAAGCCCCGACTGCACCCGCAGCATCGCTGACCTGCCCGTATCCGGCTCCGCAAGCTACTCCTGTTCGCTTACAAACGTCACGGCAGACTTCACCAACAGCGCCACCGTCAGTGCGGACGACCCGATTGGCGGTGGTCACAGCGATAGCGACTCCGCTGTGGTCGACGTGATCTCACCAGCCATCAGCATCACCAAAGATCCTGCTATCCAAACCCTCGTCAGCGGCGACACCGCAACCTTTAACATCACCGTCACCAACACCGGCGACACGGTTCTTAGCAATGTCGCGGTAACCGACACACTAAGCCCCGACTGCGCCCGCAGCATCGCTGACCTGCCCATATCCGGCTCCGCCAGCTACTCCTGCACCCTCGCCAACGTCACCGCCGACTTCACCAACAGCGCCACCGTCAGCGGCGACGACCCGATCGGCAACAGCTACACCGACTCGGATAGCGCCGACATCGTCATCCTCACCCCAGGCATCACGATCAGCAAGAGCCCAAATACTCAGACCATCCTGAGCGGAGACAGCTCTGTCTTCGACATCACCGTTACCAACACCGGACAAACACTGCTCGATAGCGTCGCCGTTAGCGACCCGCTCGCCCCCGACTGCGCACGCTCCCTCGCCGACCTGCCAGCAGGAAATTCAACAAGCTTCACCTGCACGCTCACAAATGTCACCGCCGACTTCACCAACACCGCAACCGTTAATGGCGACGACCCTCTAGGCAACACCCTCACCGCAACCGACAGCGCAGACGTCGACATCATCGACCCAGAGATCACGATCAGCAAGACCCCCGCCAGCCAGATCTTGCTAACCGGCGGAACGGCCACATTCGATATCACCGTCAGCAACAGCGGCGACACGGTCCTTACGGGAGTCTCTGTTGCAGACCCCCTCTCCCCCGACTGCACCCAAAGCATCGCCGACCTACCCGCAGGCGACAGCATCACATATTCCTGCACACTCACAAATGTCACCGTCGACTTCACCAACACCGCCACCGTTAGTGCCGACGACCCTTTAGGCAATACCCTCACCGCTACCGACAGCGCTGAAGTCGACGTCATCGCTCCCGAAATCACGATCACGAAAACCCCCGACGATCAGCAACTCTTGTCCGGGGGAACTGCTGCCTTCTCAATCACAGTCAGCAACACCGGAGACTCTCTCCTAACGGGCGTTTCGGTCGCCGATCCGGCCTCTCCCGATTGCGCTCGCGGCCTTGCCGACCTGCCCGCTGGCGACACCACCAGCT
This sequence comes from uncultured bacterium, assembly GCA_965524675.1. GTDB lineage: Bacteria > Actinomycetota > Acidimicrobiia > Acidimicrobiales > SHLQ01 > CALLQB01. The sequence continues at coordinate 2,413 of CBERPN010000199.1, read as the reverse complement.
TCACCTGCACACTCACAAATGTCACCGCCGACTTCACCAACACCGCGGTCGTTAGCGCCACCGCCGCGAACGGGTCGGGGATCGCCGACGACGATAGTGCCGACGTCGACGTCATCGCTCCCGCTATCAGCATCACCAAGACTCCCGCCTCTCAAACCATTGTCAGCGGCGGCACGGCAAGCTTCGATATCACCGTCAGCAACACCGGCGACACTGTGCTTACTGCGGTCGAGGTAAATGACCCCCTCAGCCCAGACTGCACCCAAACCATCGCCGACCTACCCGCAGGCGACAGCACCACCTACACCTGTGACCTGGCAAATGTCACCGCCGACTTCACCAACAGCGCCACCGTCACCGCCGACGACCCACTCGGCAACACCTACAACGACTCGGATAGCGCCGACGTGTTAGTCCTCACTCCAGGCATCACGATCACCAAGAATCCAGCTACCCAGACCATCGTCGCCAACGGCACCGCAACGTTTGACATCACTGTTAACAACACCGGCGGCACAGTGCTTACTGGGGTCGTGATAGTTGACCCGCTCGCCCCCGACTGCGCTCGCAGCCTCGCTGACCTGCCCATATCCGGCTCCGCCACCTACAGCTGCACACTCGCCAATGTCACCGCCGACTTCACCAACAGCGCCACAGTTTCCGCCGACGACCCAATCGGCGGGATCCACAGCGACAGCGACAGCGCCGACGTCGACGTCATCGCACCGGCACTAACAATCGAAAAGACACCCAACAGTCAAGAGGTTCTGTTCGATGGCACCGTCAGCTTCTCAATCACGGTCAGCAACACCGGCGATACCACCCTGACCGGGGTCGCGATAGCTGACCCGCTCGCACCCGACTGCACCCAAACGATTGCCGATCTACCCGCAGGCGACAGCACCAGCTACACCTGCACACTCAACAATGTCACCGCCGGCTTCACCAACACCGCCACCGTTACCGCTGATGACCCCATCGGCAACACCGTCACCGCGACCGATACGGCCGACGTCGACGTCATCGCACCGGAAATCACGATTGCAAAGAACCCAGGTACCCAAGCGATCGTGGTCGGCGACAACGCCGACTTCTTCATCACCGTCAGCAACACGGGCGATACCATTCTCACCTCGGTCGCAATCGTCGACGCGGCCGCACCAGGCTGCTCGAGGCCGCTTCCCGATCTACCGATCGGCGGGACCACCACCTACACCTGCTCGCTTACGAACGTTACGGCCGACTTCACCAACTCGGCGACAGTCACAGGTTCGGACCCGATCGGCGGCACCGTCACCGCAACCGATACCGCAGATGTAACGGTTCTCTCGGCGGCCGTTGAGATCGCGAAAACCCCCGATGACCAGCAGATTCTTTCAGGCGATACAGCGACATTCTCGATAACGGTGAGCAACACCGGAGACACTCTCCTCGCTGCGGTCGCTGTAACCGATCCACTTTCGCCGGATTGTGCTCGCACCCTCGCCGACTTGCCCGTTGGTGACTCAACTACCTACTCCTGCACTCTTGCGAACGTGACCGCCGACTTCACCAACACCGCCACCGTCACCGCGACCGACCCGATCGGAACCAGTGTTGACAGCTCCGCCACTGCCAATATCGACGTCATCGACCCCGCCATCTCGATAACTAAAACACCGGCTACCCAAACAATCCTCACCGGCGACAGCGCCACATTCACTGTCACCGTCAGCAACATCGGCGACACAGTCCTAACCGCAATCGCGATAGCAGACCCGCTCAGCCCCGACTGCGCGCAGAGTACCGCCGACCTCCCCGCAGGCGGCTCGGCCAGCTATACCTGCACACTCACAAATGTCACCGCCGACTTCACAAACACCGCCACCGTCAGCGCAGCGGACCCACTCGCCAACACCCTCACCGCAACCGACAACGCCGACGTCGACGTCCTCGCCCCAGCGGTCTCCATCACTAAAACACCTGCAATCCAAACGATTCTCAGCGGTGACACCGCAACATTCTCGATCACGGTCTCCAATACCGGTGACACGATCCTTACCGGGGTCGCGATAGCTGACCCGCTCAGCCCCGACTGCGCTCGCAGTATCGCTGACCTGCCCATATCCGGCTCGGCTACCTATTCCTGCACACTCACAAATGTCACCACCGACTTCACCAACAGCGCCACCGTCAACGCTGATGACCCACTCGCCAACACCCTCGGGGCAACCGACACAGCCGATGTCGACGTCATCGCCCCTGGCATCTCGATCGCTAAGACCCCGGATACTCAAGACGTCGTCTCAGGTGGTCAAGCAAGCTTCTCGATCACGGTCAGCAACACCGGCGACACGATCCTCACCGGGGTTGCGATCGCTGACCCGCTATCTCCCGACTGCTCGAGGTCGGTCGCTGACCTCCCAGTGGGTGG
>CBERPN010000198.1:0-8124 GCA_965524675.1 uncultured bacterium | reverse complement strand
AAATGAACCAGCGATCGGTCACGATTCTCGACGACCGAGCACTTCGCCGACTCGCCGACGTTTAGCGCGAGACTGGCCCAACAGTTCGGCCCAAGCGTGACGCTGCGCGGTAACCTGTTCGTTGCGAGGCTTCGATGATCTCAGGCGCTGACAAAACGACCCTGACGCGGAACGGTCCGTCAATGAAGTATGTGAACCTTGGCGCGACCGGTCTGATGGTTTCTGAGTTCGGCTTGGGATGCGGAAACTTCGGCGGCATTGGTAGTTCGCCCGAGTTCTTTGGTCAGGGTGAGAACCAGGTCGAAGCATTCGCCATTATGGATGCCGCCTACGAGCTAGGAATCAACTTCTTCGACACCGCCGACGCCTATGGCGGCGGTCGAAGTGAGGAATCGATTGGCAAGTGGCTCGCGCAAAAAGGCTCTGCGGTTCGCGATCAGCTGTTAATAAGTTCGAAGTCCTTCAACCCTGTTGGAGACGGCCCCAACGACCGCGGCCTATCGCGGCGCCACATTATTCGCCAGGTCGACGCCAGCCTGGCGCGACTCGGCGTTGACTATCTCGACATGTACCTGATGCACGAACCAGACCCTGGTACCCCGATCGAGGAAACCGTTCGCACGATGCACGACCTGGTGACTCAAGGCAAGGTTCGTTACATCGGCGCATCGAACATGCCAGCGTGGCTCTTGATGAAGGCCCTCTGGACTAGCGATCGACTCGGCCTGAACAGGTTCGCCTGGGTGCAGAACTCCTACAGCCTTCTCGACCTAGCCGACGATGCCGAGGTATTACCGGCCTGTCGCGACCAGAGGCTGGGTTACACCCCGTTCAGCCCCCTCGCTGGCGGATTTCTAACTGGCAAATACCAACTGGGGGACGACTACCCAACCGGGTCACGTATGACGCTTCGGCCAGAACCTTATGTCGACTGGTGGAACGAGCAGACCTTCGCCAAACTCGATCGTTTCGAGCAGATGGCGGCCGACCATGGTGTCTCGATGGCGGGCCTCGCGCTCGCCTGGCTACGAAGCCACCCCGATGTGACCGCGCCAATCGTGGGGCCCCGCCGCGCCGAACACTTCGACCCGGTGCGCGAGGCACTCGCACTCGATCTTCCCGCCGAGACCCACGAAAAGCTGACGACGCTTTTCAAGGGTGAATGAATCGCATCGCGAGTAGCCAGCCACGGCTGTCTCTGAGTTGCGCTTGCGCGGTCAAGGTCGTCTCAGCGAGGTATCGAGCATACGCGAACCAGTTCTTGCCGGCCAGTGGTTGTTACCAGCGGAGACTCAACCCTGTGAGGTCCTGGAATGCTCGGTCCTTGCTGACCAAGACCGCGTTTTCACGGATGGCCTGTGCGGCCAACATACGGTCGAACGGGTCGCGATGGCCCCATGACAAACGCCCCGCTGCAAGTGCGTGGCTGCCGGTCACGGGCATATCTACCGCACCGAGTCGTTTGACGATGGACTGGAAGTTGGCCACGATCGGCTCGGCCTCTGGAAACTTGCCGAGCCGTACCTTAGTGCTCAACTCCCACGCCGTTGCCGCTGAGACCATCAGCTCATTGGTAGCGTCCTCGATGAGTTCAACCGCTTCGACCCCAAGACGGTTTGGAGCACCGACGGCCCACACAAAGGCATGGGTGTCGAGAAGAACCAGTGTCATTCCCACTCCTGCAGAGCCGGGCCAGGCAACGGGTCAAACAGGGCATCATCGATATCGATCTCCATGAATCCGAGCTGGCGATCCGGTGGGCTGTTCAAGGCAGTCAGCTTCGCAATAGCCTTGCCAGACCGTGCGATAATCACTTCTTGACCACTCTGGGCTGCATCGAGCAGCTCTGACAGCTTCGCCTTGGCCTCGGAGATGTTCATCTGAATCGCCATACATCAATCGTATCTGACTTGGTCAGGTAGACCAAGTCAGATATTGCTGAATGGGCCGCGTCGCTTGCTGTCCCCATCGAACACGGCACCGATGCTGTGCAACCCGCCCGCGAGAGGCCAAGGCTATGATCCTCGGGCGAGGAGACCCGGATGACTGTTAAAGATACGAAGTTCGACTCTGGAATGGTTGTGGCCGCACAGCCCGAAGCAGTCGAAGCGGGCGTTGAGGCGCTCAGAGCGGGTGGCAACGCCGTCGATGCTGCCGTGGCTTGTGCGTTGGTGGCTGGCGTTGTTGATCCCCAAATGTGTGGCATCGCCGGTTTTGGCAGTGCTCAGCTGTATCTACCCAAAGACGGTGTCCACACGTGCGTCGACTTCCACGGCACGGCTCCATCGGCCACAAAGGCCGACATGTGGGAACACCTCATCGTCGGCGAGGCGCGAGACGGATTCGGCTTCGTACTCGATGGCAATGTCAACGATCTTGGCTACCAATCAATCACGACTCCCGGGTCCCTTCTCGCGTACTTCGAGGCGCAGACTCGCTACGGGCGGCTCCAGTGGGCCGACGTTGTGGCGCCTGCCATCCGGTGGGCGCACGAGGGGTTTCAGATTCGGCCCGCGGTACACAATTGGTGGCGTGAGAGTGCCTCGATGGGCCGAGTCGACTTCAAGCAACGGCTCAGCTACAGCAAATCTGGCCGCGAAATCTACTTTCACGGTGATGGGACTCTTCGCGCCCTAGGCGAGACCCTTCAGAATCACGATCTGGGAAACACTCTTGAGTTGATCGCAAGCGAGGGAGCTGACGTCTTTTATAGCGGCGAACTCGCCGTACGGATTGATGCCGACATGTCAGCCAACGGGGGGTTACTCAGCGGCGAGGACTTGGCCGGGTATCGAACCGTCTGGGGTGACCCTCTTCGCACTAGCTACCGGGGTCTTGATGTGGCAACCAACCAACCACCGGGCGGCGGTGTGATGGTGGCCGAGATGCTCAACATTCTGGGCAACTTCGATCTAGCCAACATGGGACACAACAGTGTCGAGTACATCCGCATCGTCAGCGAAGCGATGAAACTAGCCACCGCCGACAAGGACGCGCACGTGGGCGATCCCGAGTTCGTCGATGTGCCCGTCGAACGGTTGTTGTCACCGGGCTACGGTTCCGAACTTGCCGACCGCATCAAGGCTGGCGAACGCGCAAACGTGGAACGCATTGACGGCGAGCCGCCTGATACGACCCACGTGAGCGTGGTCGACAGCGATGGCAACGCAGTGTCGATGACCCACTCACTGGGTATGCCGAGCGGCGTAATTACCGACGGACTCGGCTTCATGTACAACGGCTGCATGGGTGTGTTCGACCCACGACCGAATCGGGCTGGTTCGTTGAGCCCAGGAAAACGTCGTTTCAGCTCCATCTGTCCAACCATTCTGTTCGACGACGGCGAACTGCGAACCGTGATTGGAGCTCCCGGCGGAACCCAGATCGCCATGGGCGTTACCCAGGCCTTGCTCAACGGCATCGATTTCGAGATGCCAATGCTCGAGGCAGTCATAGCGCCGCGGTTTTCCTCAACGAGCAACGCTATCGACGTCAGCAACCGCATCCCTCACTCGACAACCGAGCAGCTCAGCGCCGCTGGATATGACGTCATCCGATGGCCGAAGAGCTATGCATTCGCACTAGTGCACGGTATCTCGGTCTCAAATGACGGCCTGAGTGGTGCAGCCGACCCTGGAGCCGACGGCATGGCCATGTCAGGTTGAGTAGAACGTAACTCGAAGTGCTCATGCGGCGTCGTCATGTCGATACCCCAGCTTGCAGCTCGCTCACGCCGCCCTCGCCGTCGAAACGCAGGACACGGTTGGCGACCTTATCGATGAAGAACCGGTCGTGGCTTACAACGAGCACAGCACCGGGAAAGTGGGCCAACGCCCGCTCCATCACCTGGGTGCTCGCCATGTCGAGGTGGTTGGTGGGTTCGTCGAGGACGATCACGGCCGCACCCGAGAGCAGGCACTGGGCGAGCGCAACGCGGGCGCGCTCGCCGCCGGAGAGCTGTCCGATCTTGGTCGCACGATCCAGCTCGGAGAATCGGAAGAGACCGAGGAACCGATTGACCGACTTCTTTGTGGCATGGAACGCCAGACTGCCGGGCATGGCCGACACAGCACGCCCCACTGTGTCGTCGAGATCGAGCTCGTCGACCACCTCGTTGAACGAGACGTACTCGGTGCCGCTGCCCCAACGAATCTCACCGCTAGTAGCCGACCGAAGGCCAATGAGGGCGGCTAGCAGAGTGGTCTTACCGCAACCGTTCGGGCCCAGAATCGCAATCCGGTCACCTCGCCTAACGTCGAAGTCGAGGCCTTCGAAGAGGGTTTGCCCATCGAAGCTCATGCCGAGTCCGGCAACTTCACACAGCTCGTCCTTGACGTGCAGGTCGCCGTAGATCTCGGTGATGATTTGGTCGACGGGTCGCGGCGATCCGCTCTTCTTGATCTTGGCTAGGCGCTTACGGAGGGCCGGGCTTGGGTTTTTGGCGAGTTCTTTGCGGTTCGAGATTGCCTCTTGCTCATGGGCGAGCAGTTCGCTTTCGTGGGTGAATTCGCGCTCTAGGGTCTTGATCCGCATCTGCTTCTTCTGGATGTAGTTGGCGAAGCTGCCTTCGTACTCATAGAGCCGGTGGTTTTCGACCTCCACAATTCGGTTGCAGACCGTTTCGAGAAATTGCCGGTCGTGCGAGATGACGATCAGCGCACCGTCAAACTTCTGGAACCAGTCCTCTAGCCAACGGAGGCCTTCGATGTCGAGGTAGTTGGTTGGCTCGTCCATCAGCAGAACCTTGGGTTGCTGAATCAGGACTTTGGCGAGAGCCGCACGGTTGCGCCAACCGCCAGAGAGCTGGCCAATCGGCGCCTCACGATGCTCGGTTGAGAAACTGAGCTTGCTGAGCACTGTGTCGATGTCGTGCTCGTAGGTCCAAGCGCCAGCACGTTCTTGGGCTTCCAAGAGTTCGGCTTGGCGATCGACTAACCGTGTCATCTCAGCCTCGTCCGGACCGGCCACGAACCCTGCGTTGACTACGTCCATCTCAGCTTCGAGGGCGTGCACCTCGCCGAAGAGGCCTTCGAGTTCGGTCTGGATCGACCGCGAACTATCGAGTTCGGAGAACTGAGAGAAGTAGCCAATCGTGATGCCGTCAGTGACGTCGATCGTGCCCTCATCGGGCTCTTCTTCGCCGAGGATCAACTTGATGAGAGTCGTCTTACCGACCCCGTTCTGGCCGACCAACCCAACCTTGTCGCCCGACGCCAGTTTGAAGTGAATCTCCCGGAAGATCGTCGTCCGTTCGTAGGACTTCGAAACCTTCTTCAAACGGATCCAGCTCAAGCAACACAGCCTACGCCCCCAGGATTGGTTGCCCTGTGCGATTGCTGACTGTGGTTCGGTCATACCAATGGGTCTGCCATCCGTCGCAGGTCCGTGGTGGTGAGCCCTCCGTCAAGAACTCAGCCTCACTCCGACCCTAGGAAACGACAAGATGAGATGTGCCTCACAAGGCTGGCACTGGACCACGTTGCCGGGCACACTGGTGGTCGACCGAGGAGCACCCTTTCAAATGAGCGATACGACGGATGGTAAGGCCGACATCTTTTCTGCCGAGATCCGCACACCCGAAATGGAGATGGCAGAACTCGGCGCAGGAGTGCCCAGCGCAATTAACCTTGCCGTCCAAGACATCAACCCAGCCAACCCTCACCTGTTCAAAGACGACCGCTGGCACGACCATTTCGCCCGCTTGCGCGCAGAAGACCCAGTGCACTTCAACGAGCTCGAGACGGCCGGCCGGTACTGGTCGATCACGAAATATGACGATGTCCGAGCTGTCGACGGCGACTGGAAAACCTTCTCCTCGGCGGGTGGGATTACTCTTGGCCTTCGCCCCAGCCCCGAAGTTGAAGAGCAGACGCGGCAGTTGGCCTCATTCATCTCAATGGACCCGCCGACCCACACCGACCAGCGCAAGACTGTGCGAGGTGTCTCGGCACCGAGCAACATTCGGAACCTCGAGCCGCTCATCCGCGAACGAACCGTCAAGGTCCTGGAATCTCTGCCGGAGGGAGAGACTTTCGATTGGGTCGACACGGTGTCCATCGAACTGACAACGTTGCTCCTCGCAACTCTCTTCGACTTCCCACTCGAAGACCGCCGCAAACTGACCCGCTGGTCCGACATTGTTTTTGCGGTTCCCGAACCAGGTGGCGTGGTCGAGACTCAACAGCAGAAAATCGATGAGCTCATGGAGTGCATTGCGTACTTTGAGCACCTATGGGAGGACCGTCGCGAGAACCCCGGCTTCGACCTGGTCTCAATGCTCGTGCACGGCGAGGCCACCAAAGACATGCCGACAGCGGCTCACCTCGGCAATCTGTTGCTTCTGATCATTGGAGGCAACGACACGACTCGCAACACCATGACGGGCAGCGTCTACGGACTCAACACCTACCCCGACCAGTACAGCAAACTCATCGCCGACCCCGAACTAATTCAGAACATGGTCCCCGAGATCATCCGTTGGCAGACCCCGCTGGCATACATGCGCCGGACCGCCAACCAAGACTGCGAGATTCGCGACAAGCAGATACTCAAGGGAGACCAGATCCTCATGTGGTACCTCTCGGCCAATCGCGACGAAGACGTATTTGAGGACGCCGATGTCATCGACATCGAGCGCCGCAACGCTGACCGCCATCTGGCTTTCGGCTACGGGATCCACTTCTGCATGGGCAGCCGCCTCGCCGAACTGCAACTCCGGATTCTCTGGGAGGAGATCCTCGCACGCTTCGAACGCGTCGAGATCCAAGAAGAGCCCGAGCGAACCCTTTCGTCGTTCGTGCACGGCTACACCAAGCTTCCGGTCACCATCACCCGCCGCTGACGCCCCCGAGCCACCGTGGCGACGCTGAGTCAACCGAAGATCGAAGACGTTTTGCAACCGAGTTCCCAGCGCCACGCCCGCATCTAGTGCAAACCATCACGGCCCAGGCTGGCCGATCCCAAGTCTGCTATACACATCTGGGTACTTGAACGTCTCGATTCCGGGCATGCGGACGCAGCTGTCCATCCACTCCTTCCGCTGGCAGCAACGATATCGGCGATTTCATCGTTCGTTCAAGCAGGAATCTGGTCGCGGTTAGGCCGACTGAGTCGGTCTAACCGCGAAAAATTCGGGAACGTCGCCTGGCTTTGACGGTCATCGCCGGAACCCTCGCCGGGGTCGCCGACGCGAGATTTTACACCAGCTTCCGACGCCGTCGACCTTTGCATGAGGGTTCTCGGCGGTTACCCAGTCGCGTTACCGGGTGCTGTGCCGTCAGCAAGGCGCATCACGATCAAGTTTTCCTGATGTCGATGGCGCTCTCATCAGGTCTTGGTAGCCGTCGCGGAAATCGTGAGCTCGAGGTTGGCGCCGATGATGAACGAGGGCATCTTGTCGACACCGATCGAGTTGCGGTCGAGGTCGCCGGAGGCCGCGAAGGTCGCGGTCCGATTCGAGTCGTCGAGGTTGAGGTTGGTGATCTTGATAAGCATCGGCGATGTATGACCTTTGACCGTGATAGCGCCCTCTGCCAGGTGCCCGCCTTCGGCGAGGCTGACTGTTGTCGCGTGGTACATGATCGTTGGATGCGCCTCGGAGTCGAGGAAGTCGGCACTGCTCACATGTTTGTTTCGCTGCTTGTTTCCACTGGTATATGAGGCTGCGTCAACGACGATCTCTACCTCTGTTATTTGGTGATTCTCGTCGACTTCGATGCGGCTCGAGGAGACGGTGAGCGTGGCCGGGACAGTGAACAGTCCCATCTTCTTTACCGAAACCGTGACCGTGGTCTGGGCTTCGTCGAGTGTCCAGACTCCGACCGGAAGCTCGATGTTCGGGGCGTTCATCGTGCCTGTCATTGTTTCTCCTTGGTTGATTCATCCGGCGAAGCCGGCCTCATGGTGTGATCCATCGCAGAGCGGTTTGGCTCCTGATTGTCCACAACGGCAGAGCGTCACTCGGTTGCGAGTCTCGAGTTGTTCGCCGTTGCTGCGTTCTACTGAAATGCCACCGCTGACCCATATGGGTCCGTCGGTAATGACCGATACCTCGGCAGGAAGGTCAGGCTCGATCGCTTCGCTGTCAATCGCGTAGGTGAGCGCGCCCGACGGGCAGCGTTCAAC
>CBERPN010000197.1:0-8125 GCA_965524675.1 uncultured bacterium | reverse complement strand
ACCACGACACGATTGTTTTGGCTGGCCTCGACGGCCTAAATATCGCTGCCGACACGATTGGCGCCCGCAGTGTTTCGTTCTGGCTCGACGGTGTCCTCATCCGTACCGAGAGCAACCCACCCTTCCTACTGGGTTCAGACAACAACGAAGGAGATGTGTATGACTTCGAGCTAACCCCCGGCCGTCACGAACTTACCGCCACTCCCTACAGCGGCACTTCCGCCAGCGGTGAGGCTGGCACATCCACCAGCATCGACCTGACGGTTATCGAGGCGCCCACGCTGCAAGGCCTGCTGTTGTCGAACAGCGATAGCGCCGCCGAGCTGGCTCTGCTTAGAAGCGACAACGTGCTCGATCTCAAACAGTTGCCCCGAAACGTGGCGATCGAGGCGGGTATCATCGCCAATCCGGGCGCCAGTGTCAGCTTCCAATGGGACGACGACGAATCCCATATCGAGAACAACGCTCCTTTCTCGGTCAGTGGTGACGGCGGTCCGGGTCGGCTTCGACCCCTCCGGCTCGAACTCGGACGGCACACGCTGCGCGTAACCGTTTGGAGTGGGCAAGACGGCACCGGGGTCGCCTCTGAAACGGTCTCGCTGAGCATCCTTGTCATTCGATCGAACTATGTCGTCAACACGACCGCTGATGGCCATGACCGGCTACCCGGTGACCTACATTGCGAGGTGACCCGTGGCGAGAACGATTGCTCGCTTCGAGCCGCCATCGAGGAGGCAAACGCGGTGAGGGCCGCTATGAAGATCGGGATCGCCACTCCGCAAGGGGAATCCCTCACACTCGAACTCGGTCCCCTGGAGATCTCCAGCCGATTATCGATCCGAGGAAACTCTTACGAACCCACCACCATCGACGCCCACGGCCGATCACAGATACTCATCGTTAAACAAAGGGCGGTAGCCCACCTTCACAACCTGCGACTCGTCAACGGTGACGGCTCCTTGTCTCGGGGTGGAGCGGTGCATGTCGCCAAGGGCCACGCATATTTCTACGACAGCGAAATCTCTGACAACCAAGCCAATATCGGCGGCGGAATTGCCGTCAGTCGAGGTTTCATCAAACTCACACGGACCAGGGTTAACGGGAACCGAGCAGGACACGGAATCGCCTCGTTCGGGGGCGGCGGGGCCACCCAACGAGGCGGAGGAATCTGGATCTCCAAGCGCGGAGTCGCAGTAATCGACAGCAGCGAAATCCTAGAGAACGAGGCAATCCGCGGCGGCGGCATCTCCAACTATGGATCGACCCTGATAATAAACTCAACGATTGCTCGGAACCGTGCCGGATCGGGCGGAGGAGCGATCGAGAACATCCGTGTCTCGACTGGGCCGCGGCGCCGAGGCAATCTAGTCATCTCCTACTCGACCATTACCGAGAACCTCGCCAACCAATCAGCGAGAGACGGTGAAGATCGACGCACCGGTGGAGGAGTTCGCAATATTGGTGGGAGGCTGCGAATCGGTAGCTCAATAGTGGCTGGTAACAGCAATGGCTTTGAGCCCAGGCATGAATACTATTCGCCGGATTGTTACTCGACAGTCGCCATCGAGTCTCAAGGCTCCAACGTCATCGGGGTGGTCGACGAGGCCTGCAACACCACAGGAGTGGCTGGCGATCGTTTCGGCACGGGCTTCGACCCACTCGACCCGCAGCTCCAACCCAACAACGACTACTACCTGCCGCGGCGCGGTAGCCCCGCCACCGACATCGGAATTGATGTCGGGGGGTGGCCATCGTTTAACTGCCCCGATTTCGACCAAACCGGAGACCGCCGACCGCTCGATGGCAACGGTGATGGTGTCAGCCGCTGCGATGCAGGTGCAATCGAAGTGAGAGCCTTCTCTTAGAAGGCCCCCAGACGGCGGGCACGTCGTTCGATAAGAAGCATGGCCAAACCAACCAACAGTGTCAGCGCCGAGATCGACAACAACAGGTAGGTCGATGCGCCTGTGAAAGCGAGTGGACCAGCCGAGGCTGGGATGATTCCGGCAGCGATACTCGGATAGAACTCGCCGGGGCCGAGCGAGACAACATTGCTACGACCGCTCGAACTTACATCGGAGTCCGAGCCATCGTCAGAGCCAGCATTGGCGGCTGTATAAGGGCGACCATCCGGATCGGTGAACTGCACGTAGTAGTCGCCGGGAGCAAGGCCGTCGACTCTCCAAGCACCGTCGGCGTCGGTGATGGCAACGCCACCTACTGCGCCGGTTTCGTTGTTGTACACGGTGACCGTGATGCCAGGAACGCCCTTCTCACCCGGATCTTGGATGCCGTCTTTGTCGTCGTCGAACCAGACGAAGGCTCCGAGCCCGGCCGAGGGTGTGAAGCCGAAGTCGAGGGTTCCGTTGTGGTTGTCGCTCGGCTCGTCGCCAGCGCTCAGTGTCACCGGCTTGGAGATGGTCGAGCGATCGACCACGGGGTCGCCGTTATCGTCGGAGTCGACATCATCGTCGGGATCTGGCGCCATATTGTCGACGTTGTTGCCGGTCGATGAAACCGTGCCTTCGAGCGGGCCGTCTCCATTGCGGTTCTCGGCCAACACCTTCACGCGGTATGTACCCTCGGCCAAACCGTCGAAGAGATACTCGCCGTCGGCGTTGGTGGTAGCGGTCCGGCCGGTATCGACCAGCAGCAGGACAACCCCAGCCGCGGGCTTCTCGTCCGGATCCTTCACTCCGTCGTTGTCGTCGTCGAACCAGACCAGGTTGCCGAGCGACAGCTGGTAGAACCCGAAGTCGAGCGTGAGGTTCGAGTCGGCGTCGGCGACGCCGGTTGTTGTTTCGTCGACCTCATCTGTGGGTTCGCCACCGCCGGTAACGGTTACCACACCCGACCTGACAACACCTTCGACTATTTCGAAGCCGTCGTTGTTGTCGTCGACGTCATCGTTGGGGTTGCTGGACGACCGATTGCCGGTCGACATGTGCCAGTCCTCGAGCGGTTCGCCCGCAGCAAACTCCGATGCAGGAATCTCCACCCGGTAGCTACCCGGGGCCAGGCCCCCAAATAGGTAGTGACCTGCCGAGTCGGTCGTGGCAGTGCTCAGCAGGTTTCCAGATGTATCGACAAGATTGACCTTTACGCCCGAAGCCGCTGCTTCACCAGAATCGACCTCGCCGTCGTTGTCAGCATCGAACCAGACCAGGTTGCCTAGCTCGACCGCGGCAAGGAAACCGAAGTCGACGGTCAGGTTGCTGTCGGCGTCGATCCAGAAGGCTTCATTAGCTTCACCGGTTGGTTCGGCGCTGGCCGAAACGGTGACCGCAGATGAGATCGAAGCAAAGCCGGGTGCTGGGTCGCCGTCGTCGTCGAGGTCGACATCGTCGTCGGGGTCGGGCGCCACACCATTGCCAGATGTAGAGCCCAGCCCGGCGAGCGCGGCTCCCGAGTTTTGTTGAGACTCGGCGATAGCGACCACGTAGTCGCCAGCCGCGAGATAGCTAAAGGTGTAGTGCCCGCCGCTATCGGTAATCGTCGTGCTCAGCTTGTCCTTGCGGGCGCCAGCGGAGTCGGTGCTCCAGAGTTGCACCTCTGCCCCAGCGATACCGGGTTCTGTGTCGTTTTGAGAACCGTCTCCGTTCTCGTCGAGCCACACGCGGTTGCCCAGACGCAGGTTGCCGATGAAGCCGAAGTCGATAGTTAGATCTGAGGTCGAGTCGACCCATGATCCGTTTTCGTCAGCAACACCGGTTAAACCGCTGTGTTCGCCGACAGGAGTGTCGGAATCAAGGGTTACGGGCGAACTGATGGCCGCGAAGCCAGCAGCTTCGGCACCGTCATCATCGTTGTCGACACCATCATCGGGGTCGCTAGCCGGATCGTTTCCGGTGCTAGATGTGTAACCGGCGAGGGGCTGCCCGGGCGCCTGCTCACTCGACGGAACCGCCAAGATGTACTCGCCCGCGTCGAGGTCTTCGAACAGATAGCGACCTTTGGATCCGGTGGTCTGGGTAGCGAGTTTAGCTAAGCGATTCCCGGATAGATCGACCGACCAAAGCTCCACATCGACACCGCTCAGCGGTGCCTCTGTGTCGTCGGCGAGGCCATCGTTGTCGGAATCGAACCAGACCAGGTTGCCGAGGCGATACCTGCGGACGAAGCCGAAGTCGACGGTTAGGTTCGAGTCGTTGTCGGCGTAGCCACCGTCCTCGTCGCTAGTCGCATCATCGAGGCGAAGCTGTTCGACTGTCGGTTCGGTATTGCTGGCCAGCGTTACCGGCTGAGCAATCGAGACGAACCCTGGGGCCGAGTCACCGTCGTCGTCGTTGTCGAGGTTGTCGTCTGGGTCCGTCGCCACGCCGTTGCCGCTGGTGCTAGAGAATCCAGCCAGCTGATCGTCGGCGATGGCAACGATGTAGTCGCCTGGCGCTAGCTCGGCGAACTCGTAGTGACCGACCGAGTCGGTGTCGGTACTCGTCTGCAGCGTGTCGCGGTTTCCCGAACCGTCGGTTGTCCAGAGTTGCACCGTAACATCGACGATTCCGGGCTCGCCGTCGTCGGCTACTCCGTCGCCATCAAGGTCTTCCCATACGAGATTTCCAAGTCGGAGCGATTCAACAAAACCGAAGTCGATGGTGAGGTTGGAATCGTCGTCGTCAAACGATGAATCTTCGTCGAGGTCATCGGTTGGTTCGAAAGTCTCGCTGAGGGTCACAGGTTGAGAGATCGAAGCGAATCCCGCCGCCGGGTCTCCGTTGTCGTCGAGTTCTATGTCGTCGTCGGGGTCTGGTGCAGTACCGTTTCCGACGGTTGAGCCGAGGCCCTCGAGAGCTTCGCCGGAACCCTGTTGGGTGTCTGCGATGGCCACGATGTAATCACCAGCGAAGAGGTTCTCGAACTTGTAGAAGCCATTGCCGTCGGTAGTAGCGACACCGATCAGGGCGTCGGCGGATGTTCCAGATACCGACCACAACTGGACTTCGACATCGGCAATGCCGGGTTCGGAGCCATTCTGTGAACCGTTACCGTCCTGGTCGAGCCAAACTCGGTTACCGAGTCGTAGTGGCCCGCGAACGAAGCCGATATCGAAGCTGTGGTTGGTTTGATCCACGTTAACCATCATCGATGGCAGGCCGTCCATGATCATCGCATCGCTATCGAGAGTGTCGTCGCCACCCTGATCGGTCGACGTGAGTGCACCCTTTCCGACGTGAGCGCCACCGGTCGCGAATACCCCGCCGCCGTCGTAGTTCGACTGGGCGACCCGCACCTTGAGATCGGTGTGCGCTGCGATGTTGTCGAACAGATAGAGGCCAGCGCCATCGGTTGTGGCGTTTGCAAGGATCGACCCGTCTGTGGCCACAAGCTCCAGCTCGATTCCGGCCATTGGCGATTCGCCGGGATCAGCGATGCCGTCGTTGTCGGAATCGAACCACACACGGTTACCGATCTGGATCGTCGCCGAGCCGCAGCTGGCTTGCACATCGCCGATTCCGGCAGCTTTCTCAAAGGTGCCGACGTCCACGCCAGCGGGGCGCCCGTTGTACAGGCGGGCGCCGTTGACATGCCCGCCGCTCGAGTTATCGAACCACTCGAGACCACCGGACTGCCACGTGGAGCCAGCTTCGTTGGGGTCAAATGTCGTGGCGATCACATAGGGCCGCCCTGGGATTTGAACCACGCCGCCGATAGCGGTTTCTGCGTGGCCGGTGCTGTAGTTGTCGCCAGAATAGGTGTACTCGACCCCGCTCTGCGGGAAGTCGAAGCCGCTGCCGTTCCAGTTGCCGCGGACCAGGTCGCCAGATGAGATTGGCTGCTCTGATGCGAACCCGCCGTTGGGTTGCGTGGCATTCGACCAGTCTTCATAAAACGCGTTGGCGCCGGTCTGGTGAGCCCAGCGGTCCATAAGGCCGATGATCATATCGTCGCCGTCGAACTCGATGTCGCTGACGATTGGCTGCGGGTAGGTATTTCCAAACGAAGGAAGATCCGCGCTGGCGTAGGGCATCTTGTTAACCCACGGACGCCACTCCGAGACCTGGCTGAAGTCGGTTCCGCCGCTAACCGAGCTACCGCGACTACCGAGAGGGACGGGGACGTCAGCGGTCTTGGTGAAACTGCCACCATCGAAGGAAAACACCCACGCGGCGAGCGAACTAGTGGTTCCGAGTGCTGGGCCGTCCTTGGTCAATGGAGTGAAGGGGTCGGCCACGGTCGATTCGCCCGAACAAACCGCTCCGACGTGAAGTACTCCCGCATCGTTCACGCCAAGGCCAAAGGGGCGGACATCTGTCGCGGCGCAAGCCACACCGAGCGCGCCAGCCGATATCGCGGTTCTGGTAACCGCTCCGGCACTGCCATCGAGGTTGATGTCGATGCGTACCAGCTCACGTCGACCGAGGTCGACCGTATACACCGCAGAGCCGTCCTCGCTGACTTCCACATCGCCTAGGCCGCTGCGGCCAACATCGTCAAAGGAGCCGTAGTCGTAGATCCAACCGTCGAGTGGATCGGCAAGACCCAAGGCTGTAGCGTCGGCCGCCGCTGTGTGGGGGTCGATCGCTGAGGGGTCGGAGGTAAACCAGGGGGCAACACTGCCAGCCGGGGTGATCTTGTAAATGGTGGTGGGGTTGCCCTTCAAACGAGCGTGACGCTTTACGAACGAGCCGACGTAAAGGTCGCCGTTGGTGCGGTCGAGACCTTGACCCCAAACCGATCCGACCTGACCCAACGTGGCCTTCTGTGAGTATGCGGTGGAAAGCCAACCTGCTTCGGCGTTGTTGTCCTGTACTCCATCGAGCACCGACAGCACCGCTGGTTGGCTGTCGTGGTTGGCGATGTTTCCGAACAGGAAGCAAGAGGTAACAAGTTCGGGTCGGTTATCGCAGAACGAACCGGGTGCCACAATTCCAACGTTCCCCGATGCGCCGTCGCCGTCGAAGGGACCTGCACAATCGGTCGCCGTGGCAATGTACTGGGTTAACGAACCCGAATCCGGGCCGGTTTGGGTGGACGACCAACCGGCGGGCAGATTGCTGAACTGCACCACTACCGGGAAATCAGCGTCGTCGACATCGATAGCCCACTCGCCATTCGAATCGGTGCCGGGATCGGTCAGGGTTGCGCCCGAGGCCGTGGTGAGCGTTACCACTACGTCGGCCACGCCAGGGTCGAGTTCGTTGCTGAAGTCCGACGATGAGGCACCGTCGTCGTCGTTGACGAAGCTGTAGTCCTCGTTGCGAGAACCGTCGGCGTCATAGTCTTGGAAAACGATTCCCCCGCACGACACCACCGCCGCCGATGCCGCCGAGCTTGGAAAGGCTAGAAACCCTGCGAAAAGCAAGGTGGCGAGAAGTATTCGGGTGGTCGTGTTCATCAGTGTCCCTAAAGGCAATCCCTGCCCTAATTCCCTAAGGCAGTCCCTGCACTCACGATCGACAAGTCACGCTGATGCTTGAGCTAAACGGCTTTCACAACCAAGAAGAAGCCAACGACGCTCGGAAGGGTTACCAGCGCAATCGCGGTACCGACCGAGTAGCTATTTGCCAATGTTCCCACCAACACGGGGATAGTGAGACTGCCTACCCGCAATCCCGCGGTCAACGCCCCCAAACCAGCACCCGGTCTTGCGGAGAGTTTGGCTGCATCGTCGTAAATCGTGGGCAACATGGTGGCGATCCCCAGACCAGCGACGACGTACCCGATGAACACCAACAAGCGGTCAGGTGCTTGCGAGGCGACAAAAAGTCCCACTCCAGCCAACCCGACCGCCAACTGAAATAGCCGGGTCCGACCAATTCGTTGTAGCACCCAGTCACCCCCAAATCGGCCGACGGTCATACCCGCTGTAACCGCCACCGACCCAAGGGCCGCTATCTCTGCAGTGGAATCGAAATCGTCGGCGATCCGAAAGGCCGCCCACTCGATCGAGGTCGACTCAATTGCGATCGCGAACAACCCGGCTAGACCAAAGAGCAACAAGATCGGCGATATCAGCGGAGCCTCGGTCGACTCTGGATCATGCTCGGGGTGTTCATCGACTCGCAAAAGTCCGCGACCCACCAAAGCCACTACCCCGAGCAGAACGCCCGAGGCCCCTAAAAGGTGAGCCCACAGCGGGACCCCAGCGCCAGCCAGTCGCGAGGCTGCGAGAGCGCCGATCAGC
>CBERPN010000196.1:0-8152 GCA_965524675.1 uncultured bacterium | reverse complement strand
TTTACCTTTTTGCCAGGAATTAGAAACGTATCGGACACCGGAGATGGTGTTGGGTGTTGGCTTGGTGGCAAGCCAAAGTTGGATTGCCGGGGCGCTGCGGCGCCACCGTGGCAACGGCCCGGCTGGAAGCCAATAATCAGGCCACGCCAAGAAAACCACCGCGACCAAAAGCAGTCCACGGCGCGGCCACGCACAACAAACAAGACCAGGCGCCCCGACAAGAACCAAAAACCCCCGCAGAAAGCAACAACCAGCCGCCAGGCAAAAGCCCAGCAAACCAAATGTCAAAAGTGCCAAAAGACAGCAAGGCGCCAAAGCAAACCAAGAAAACAAGAAGCGAGTAACGAGCGACGGGTCAGGCGCCAGCATTAGCAGCGCGCATCGAGGCCCTACGGGCGGATCTCGCCTGCGAGAAACACAGTATCCTTGCGAGCTATGCAGGGACCCAGCCCGATGCACCTGATGCATCAGATGAGCAAAGATCAGAGCGAGTTTCGCGACAAGTCGATCAACGCTGAAACCCGACGACGGGTGTGGTCGTTTGCGAAGCCGTACAAATCGATGATCGTAGGGTTCCTGCTGACCTTGGTCGTTGCTTCAGTACTGGCCGCACTACCGCCAATGCTGTTTCGCCAGATTATTGATCGCGCGATCGTCGATAAGGACCGGTCATACCTCAACCTGATAGCGGGAATAATTGTTGCCGCTGCATTCGCCTCGGCGGGGTTGGCGCTACTCGAACGCTGGTGGTCGGCACGCATAGGTGAAGGCCTTATCTATGACCTCCGCTCGTCCCTGTACGACCACGTTCAGCGCATGCCCATTTCCTTTTTCACCCGCAGCCAGACCGGGACGTTGATTAGTCGCTTGAACAACGACGTCATCGGCGCGCAGCGCGCCTTCACCGGAACGCTTGGCTCGGTGGTGAGCAACCTCATCAGCCTCATTACCACTCTGATCGCAATGTTCTATCTCGAATGGCGGTTGACGCTTCTGGCGCTCGTCTTGTTGCCGCTTTTCGTGGTCCCCGCAAAACGCGTCGGTCGTGGGCTTCAGCAGATCACGCGCGAGGGCATGGAGCTCAATGCTTCGATGAACAACACGATGACCGAACGCTTCAACGTTTCGGGTGCGCTGCTAGTGAAACTTTTTGGTGATCCAACCGTCGAGCAAGCCGAGTTCTCCGACCGCGCCGGGCAGGTGCGCAACATTGGAGTTCGCAGTGCCATGTACAGCCGCACGTTCATGATCGCGCTGACTCTGGTGGGCTCGGTAGGTACGGCCGCGATCTATTGGATTGGCGGGCGGCTAGCAATATCGGATTCGATATCGATCGGAACCCTCGCAGCGCTCAGTCTGTACGTAGTTCGCATCTACACGCCGCTCACCAGCCTCACCGGTGCAAGAGTCGACATCATGTCGGCCTACGTTTCTTTCGAGCGAGTGTTCGAAGTGCTCGACACCCCAAACCCGATCATCGATAGCCCCGACGCCAGCGACTTGGTCGACGCTCGCGGCGAAATCGAGTTCGACGATGTTTCGTTTGGCTACCCGGAGCCGGGTGGAACCTCACTAGCCGAATTGGCACACGACAAAGCGCCGACCGAGCTGGTCCTTCACGACATCAACCTCACTATCCCCGCCGGTTCCCTAGTAGCGGTTGTGGGACCATCGGGAGCGGGCAAGAGTACGCTCACATCGCTACTTCCCCGACTCTACGATGTCACGACGGGCGCGCTTCGAATCGATGGTCACGACATTCGCGAACTCACCCAACAGAGTCTTCGCGACTCGATTGGGGTGGTAAGCCAAGATCCGCACATGTTCCATGACACCGTCGGTGCGAACCTTCGCTTCGGGCGACCCCATGCCACCGAAGCCGAAATGCGGACCGCTGCCGAGGCCGCCCGCATCGCAGGGGTCATCAATGCGCTGCCCGACGGTTATGACACCATCGTCGGCGAGCGCGGCTACCGACTTTCGGGGGGCGAAAAGCAGCGGCTCGCAATCGCTCGCATGCTGCTCAAGGATCCTCGTATCGTTGTGCTCGACGAAGCGACCAGCCATCTCGACGCCGAGAATGAAGCGCTCGTCCAGCAGGCACTCGGCGTGGCGCTCAAGGGTCGAACAGCGATTGTCATCGCCCACCGGCTTTCTACGATCACATCAGCCGACGTGATCGTGGTGCTCGATGAAGGGCGGATAGTAGAAACAGGAACCCACGAGCAACTGGTCGCTCTGTCAGGTCTATATGCGGACCTATATGACATCCTCGTAGCGACAGACGGCAGCGCTGGATTGCCTGTCTCCGCCTCCGGCTCCGGCGCTCCCTCATGAGCGTTCCCCGGCCACGCAGGCCCTATTGCCTTTCTCCGCCTTCGGCTCCGGCGTTTCACTATGACTCTTGGCTTTGTGAACTCGCCCTCGCTAGCGCGACGGGCTACTAGATCGCGTTGCTGGCTGGCGTTCTCCGGCCACGCAGGCCGCGGGGCTCAGGCTACGGGCTAGCGCCCTCCGCCTTACAGCACTCATCGAAGCCCAAGGTTGCTTTCTGTCAGCCTGGACTTTGGTGTCAGACACGTCCCTAATCAGTCGTCTCTAATAGATTGCCGGGGCGCTGCGTTGCCTCGGTGGCAACGGACTTTGGTGTCGGATACGTCTCTAAATCCTGGGTGTGCGATCGGGCTGTTCACCTCTTTGCCAGGAATTAGAAACGTAGCGGACACCGGAGATGGCGTTGGGTTGGCGGCAAAGCCAAAGTTGGATTGCCGGGGCGCTGCGGCGCCTCGGTGGCAACGGCCCGGCTGGAAGCCAAAGATCAGGCCACGCCCAAAAATCAAAGCAACCGAAACAGTCCACGGCGCGGCCACGTTCAACAAAGAAGACCAGGCGACCCGACAAGAACCAAAGAACCGCACAGAAACGAACAACCAGCCGCCAGGTAAAAGCCCAACAAACCAAACCGCGAGAGAGTGCCAAAGACAGCAAGGCGCCAAAGCAAAACCAGAAAACAAGGAGCGAGGGACGAGCGACGGGTCAAGCGCCAGCAATCAGCAGCGCGAGTCGAGCCCGCCCTACGGGCGGATCTCGCCTGCGAAAAACAACGAGCGACGGGTCAAGCGCCAGCATCCACAGCGCGCATCGAAGCCGCACCAAGCGCCGGATTGCGCCTGCGGGCAATGTAGGGTTTTCTTGTGACCATGGCAGCCCCCTCTAGTCGGGTGACAAGTTGGCGCCTCGTCTCACCCGATAAGTACAGAAAGGTCACATTCTTCGCGCTCTTGGCGCTGGCGGTGATCATCGTTTCCGGTGCTGCGGTCCGTCTTACCGGGTCGGGTCTTGGCTGCTCTGATTGGCCAACTTGTGAGCAGGATCAGTTCGTCGCCAGTTTCGAGTATCACGCGATGATCGAGTTTGTGAACAGACTCTTTACCGGGGTCGTCTCGCTCGCCGTGATCGCAGCGGTTCTGGGGTCGCTAAAGCGAGCGCCTCGCAGGGCCGATCTCACCCGTTGGTCGTGGGGCTTGGTGGCCGGGGTACTCGCCCAGATCCTGCTCGGTGCGTTCGTCGTGAAGCTTCATCTCGATCCGCGCCTGGTGTTAGGCCACTTCCTATTGTCGATGGTCCTGGTATGGAATGCGGTGGTTCTACATCATCGTGCGGGGATGGCTGACAAGGCTTTGCTAGTGCAACAGAATTCACCCGAGTCCTCGCTAATTCTGTGGCTTGCCCGAGCGCTGAGCGTCTTGGCAGCGGCTGTTCTAGTACTGGGAACTTTGGTCACTGGGTCCGGGCCACATACCGGCAGCAACCGCGATAACGAGCCGGTTACTCGCTTGCCTTTCGCTGCACGTGACATCACTCGGCTACATAGCGGACCGGTAATCGTGCTGCTAGCGGTTCTGCTCGCGACATTCTGGGTTGTCAAACAGCGAGGATTGTTCGGGGCGGTAAGAACCGAGGTCAACCATCTTTTTGGCGCTGTTCTCACCCAAGGGGCGCTTGGCTATGTCCAGTTCTTCACCGGTGTGCCCGTGCTCCTTGTTGCACTCCACATCCTCGGTTCGGTGGCGGTTTGGGTTGCGGTAATACGATTTCACCTTCGCGTGGGAAGCCTCACCAAACAGCCAAGCAGCGGTCGGCCACTAACCGCTCCAGCATCAATGTCCTCAACCCCTTGATGACCTCCGCATGACCGCACCACTCGCTCCCATCGTTGTCGATGACCCGGTTGGCGATACCGACCTAAGTATCGACAGCCCGTGGGTGGTAATCGTTTGGAACGACCCGATAAACCTGATGTCCTACGTCACATTCGTGCTGCAGAAACTGTTCGGATTTAGCAGCGATAAGGCTACGAAGCTGATGCTCGACGTGCACGAAAAGGGCAAGGCAGTCGTGTCGAATGGCAGTCGCGAGAAGGCCGAACTGGACGTGTTTCGCCTACACGAGCACGGCCTGTGGGCCACGATGCAGCAAGATTGACTTATTCATGGTTTCACTAAGCAGATTCTCATTCAAAGTAAAGAGAGATGGCTCGGTGACGGTCAGCCTCGACGACGACGAGCGAAACCTACTGCGGGCCGTGTTCGGCGAGCTCCGCGACCTGCTACTTGTCGACGACGATGACGGGTTGCGCCGTCTTTATCCAACCGCGTACCCGAACGACGCAGAACGCGATGCCGGGTTTCAGGCATTGGTACACGGAGAACTGCTCGAGAAACGGCTCGCCGCTCTCGACGAAGTCGAAGCAACCGTCGATGCCGAAGTGCTCACCGTCGAACAACTCCACATGTGGATGACCACAATCAACGAGATCCGCTTGGTGCTCGGCACAAAACTTGATGTCTCGGAGAACGACACCTCGTTTGATCCCGATGCTCCGAACGCACAGGCAGTCGCCGTGTACATGCATCTCGGCTACTTGCTAGAGCAGATCGTCAGCGCGTTAACGGCCACCCTCTAGAGGCCCCGACTCGGTCTCAATGGTCCGTCCCGACGGCGAGATGACCCGCGTAGCAGCAACAGCGCGAACAGGCCAGCGCCCTTTTCGGGCACCGACCTGTTCTACTGGTGGTCGGGCGGGGCGTCGATCCCCGGACCTACCGCTTTTCAGGCGGCCGCTCTGCCAACTGAGCTACCCGACCAGGGCTTGCCCTCTTAGATGTCTGACACTCTAAAGAAGAGCTTTGGCGGTCCTGACGGGATTTGAACCCGCGACCTCCGCCTTGACAGGGCGGCGTGCACTCCAAACTGCACCACAGGACCTTTGGCCACCTTCACCTCGTGCCCGAAGGCCGAAGTTTGGGATCTCTACCTTCAGCATATGGTGCGTCTGGCAGGCCCACCACTATAGAGGCGCCAACCCGTCGCCCGTCATCCGGATATCGAAGATTCTGACTTCTAGTGTCTACACACGTCCCCCGAGTGTGTGCCTCTACCCACGACATCTCTAAATGCCTTGAAGGTTGGTACCCTGTTTTCTTCTGCCCCCATCGTCCAGCGGCCTAGGACGCCTGCCTTTCACGCAGGTAACACGGGTTCAAATCCCGTTGGGGGTACCACAGGCTATGGCCCGACGCTTCGGCGTCGGGCCATTTCCGTTCTGACTACTTCGGTGACCCAGCTAGCGCCGGGCGCCGAAGATGATGCTCGGTCCGAGCCTCGAACGCTGCCGCCACCCGGAGCAGTTTCAAATCGTCGCCCGGCGCAGCGATTAGCTGAAGGCCAACCGGTAACCCGCTTTCACTGAATCCGCCCGGCACCGAGATGGCCGGACAACCAGTGGAAGTCACGATGCAGCAACTGGTCATCCACTCGAGATAGTCACTCAGCGGTTCGCCCTCGATCTCGGTGGGATATTCTATCTCAACGGGAAAGGGCAGCACTTGTGAGGTGGGCATTGCCCAGACATCGACCTTGTCAAAGAAATCGACCACACCAAGATGCAGGCGGGTTCGTGCGGTCTCGGCCCGAATAATGTCGTCGACAGTGAGGTTGTTGCCGAACTCAACATTCCAGCGAATGGTTTCTTTGAGCTGGTCGTGAAGTGCCGCAGGGACCTGAGTGCCGATACTGCGGTAGCCGATTCCCCGATTCACTGCGAAGACATCCATCGCCCCTTCTAGATCTGGTGCACGCTCGCTGACGAACGATCCGGCGTCTTCGAACACCGCCATTGCCGATCGGCAGACATCGAGAACCGGTTGCTCGAACGCAAGCCCTATGTCATCGGCCCACGCCACCTTCAACCCTGCGAGGTCTAGCGGCGCAAGACTGGCGAAGTCACTTCCAGGCTGCGCAAGCGATCGCGGGTCGCGCCGATCTGGGCCAGCCATCACCGATAGCAGGAGCGCGGCGTCGTCGACGGTGCGGGCCATTGGCCCTTCGAGCCCGAAGCGAGGGTGGAAGTTAGACTGTTCGCTTAGGCGCGGTACCCGGCCAATACTCGGTCGAAAGCCAACGACATTGTTAAAGGCCGCCGGGTTGCGAAGTGAACCACCCAAGTCGCTGCCGTCCGCGAGGTCGACCATGCCCGCCGCGAGCGCCGCGGCGGCACCGCCGCTACTACCTCCTGCCGATCGTGTCAGATCGTAAGGGTTGCGGGTCACCCCGAATACTTCGTTGAAGGTGTGAGATCCGGTGCCGAACTCGGGAACGTTCGTCTTGGCGATGAAGACGACTCCGGCAGCGCGCAGCCTGGCTACGAACAACGAGTCGGTCTGTGCAGCTCGGTCGGGAGTAACGGTCGATCCCATGCTCGTTCTGAATCCAACGACATCAGCGATGTCCTTGATGGCCATCGGAATTCCGTGCAATGGGCCTAGCTCGTCGCCCGTCGATTGCTTGGTGTCGGCGGTCTTAGCTGCGGCGAGCACTTCGTCTCGATCGGCTGGCGAGACGATCGCATTGACCTCGGGATTCGTCAGCTCGATCCGGTCGAGCGTCGCCTCGCAGAGCTCGACCGAGGACAACTCGCCCGACCTCAGCAGAGCCAAGAGGCTTCGGGCGGTTGCAAAGGGCTGCGGTTGGGTTCCTGTCACAAGGGTTTACTACCACACGTTCTGCCAGCGAGGATCGCCCCTATGGGGGCGTTTTTGGGTGGCAGAACGTCTTTTCGCTATAAGTCCTTTACAAGCCGGAGTGCGTCGTACACGGCGGCGTGGATATTTCGACTGGATATCGCGTCGCCGATTCTAAAGAGTTGGAATTTGCCATCGGGGTTTCGCTTTATCGACTGAGGCAATCCGGACAGCAATGCTCCATAATCGACAGCCCCGAGATTCAGCGACAACGGTTTTAGCGAAAAGTACAGTCCGGCGTTGACCTCGGTTCCGTGGTCGGCCACCACCCAGTCGACCTGACGGGTAACGCGATGTGCACTGTGGTCGCTGCCGATCTCGACTCGCAGTCGATCGCCGACAGGTCGAACCGACAAGACTCGCTGGTTCAACGAGATCCGAGTGTCAGTTTCGTTGAACGCCCTGGCATATGGGACGTGGTTCATTCCGCCGATATCGACAGCGAGCATTCGTTCAGGTGTCACGAGTTCGAGTCTGGCGCCGGAGCGGGCGATCATCTCAGCCGCCGACAGCGCCGAGTGGTTCCCGTAGTCATCGAAGAAAAGCACATCCCCCGAGGGTCTTACTTCGCCACTCAACACGTCCCAACCGGTGACCACCCGCCCGGCATCGTCTTCGATTTCAGGTAGCTGTGGCAGCCCGCCGGTGGCGATTATCACCACATCCGGGTGCAAGCAAGCAACGTCGTCCGCTTCGACAAGTGTGTTGTAGCGGACCTCGACACCAAGACGATCCAGCTCCGACAGTCGCCAGTCGACTATTCCCAAGAGGTCGGCCCGGCGAGGGTTTCGAACCGCTAGTCGAATCTGACCACCGGCTAGGGGCATCGCCTCAAGCAACGTCACCTCGTGACCGCGCTCGCCAGCCACCCGGCCAGCTTCGAGTCCCGCTGGGCCAGCGCCGACTATCACAACGCGTCGCGGCGAATCGGCAGGCGAGACTAGGTGAGGCATCGAGCCTTCGCGACTGGTCGCGGCGGTGTGCAGACACAACCCCACGCCCGCTTCAAAAAAAAGATCGAGACAGGAGGTGGCTCCGACGCAATGACGCATCTTTGGGTCGCGCCCCTC
>CBERPN010000195.1:0-8205 GCA_965524675.1 uncultured bacterium | reverse complement strand
CATCATCAAATCTGGTGCTGCTGGCATTTTGAATAATGAGCGGGCCTAGGGCGTTCACTCGGCCACCGAAATACTCGGCCACAATCGCCGCGATAACCGCCACCGACGACACCAGTTTTAAGGCGGTGAAGAAGAACGGCATGGCGTTGGGAATCCGTACCTCACGGGTGATTTGCCACTCGCTGGCCGCGTACGAGCGCATTAACTCGACTTGACTCGGCTCTACCTGAGTAAGGCCGCGCGAGGTGTTGATGAACACTGGGAAGAACACCAGCACCATCACCACCGCCTGGTTCGAGCGAGGTGAAGTGATGCCGTACCAGGCGTTGAATATCGGTGCCAAAGCAATGATCGGAATCGCATTGATGGCGGCCGCTAGCGGGGTGATGGTGTCGCTCGCGGCTTTGAATCTTGTTACGAGCAATGCTGCGACAACCCCCAGTATGACGCCTGCTATTAGTCCGGTGATGACGATAAATCCAGTGTTGCGAGTCGCTTCGGCGACATTGTCAAAAGTGTCGAAGAACGACGCGATGATCTCGGTAGGCGCGGGAAGGATGAAAAAATCGGGGTTGATGATGCGGAGGGTGAGTTCCCACACCGCCAGGATTGAGATCCCGGCAATGGCCGGTGCAGCAATGTTTGCTAGGCGGTTCAACATTTTGGCCGCGACCCGGGATTGATTAGGGACGTGTCTGACACGTCCCTAATGATGTACCTGACGGCCGTTGGCGCCGCTTCGGGTCTCCATGCTTGGCGATGCTCGACAGGGTGCTCGGCCGTCGCGTTGTACGTTGCCGCGCCGTGGATTGGTCTGGGCCGCCCATCCGCTCGAGGTGAGGCTTGATCACTGCACTCCGTGCAGGCCGTTTGGGCCACGGACGCCGCCGCGACGCCCCGACCAGTTCGACTCCTGCGTCGCTCACAGACTGGAAGGCTTCTCACTTACCCTCCACGCTTCTTAAGGCTGTTCTTACTTCTGTGACCTTGTTGAAGAACTCTGGGTTTTCGCGGGTGGCGTCTGATCTGTCGCCTAGCTCGACGTCGATTTCGGCCTCGATACGCCCTGGTCGAGCCGACATCACCACTACCCGCTGCGACAAAAAGACCGCCTCGGGAATGCTGTGGGTTACGAACACAACCGTGGTGTTGGTTTCGGCCCAGATCCGCAGCAGTTCGGCCTGCATATGCTCGCGAGTCATCTCGTCGAGCGCCCCGAAAGGCTCGTCCATCAACAATAACGATGGCCGAAATGACAGAGCGCGGGCGATTGCCACCCGCTGTTGCATTCCGCCCGAAAGCTCTGCGGGACGGTGATCGCCGAACTCGGGAAGCTGCACCAGTTCAAGCATCTCTTTGGCCCGAGCCGACCGGTCGGCCTTTTTCCAACCCATCAGCTCTAGCGGAAGTTCGATGTTCTTTCCTACGGTACGCCAGTCGAACAGGCCCGCCTTCTGGAAGGCCATCCCGTAGTCCTGATCGACGCGAGCCTGCTCGGCCGACTTACCGGCGACGGTTATCTCGCCGGTGGTCATATCGGTGAGCGCAGCTATGCACCGCAGCAGGGTGCTCTTGCCGCAACCCGACGGGCCGATGAGTGAAACGAACTCGCCCTGCTCGATATCGAGTGAAATATCGGTTAGCGCCTGAACCTCGTTGGCCCGTCCGATGTTGAAGGTTTTGCTGACGCCGGCAACTGCGATTGCGCTCATGACACGGTGCCCTGACCGCGTGCCGATACGAAGATTCGTTCGAGAAGCGACAGCACCAAGATGATCGCTACACCCAACAATGCCGCACCGATCACCGCGTCGTACAGACGCTCGGGACCAGTGGTGTAGCGGCTAGCAAAGTCGAGGATCAGCCGTCCGAGTCCACCGGGCACGCCCGCTGAAATCTCGCCAACGATAGCTCCGACCACACTGGCGGTGGCCGCCAACCGCACAGCCGGGAAGAGGTAAGGCACCGCTGCGGGAAGACGAAGCTTGAACAACGTCTCGCTCCAACTAGCTGCATAACTGTTCATCAATTCGAGGTCGGCGGCCGCGGGTGACTTGAGCCCGCGAAGACCGTTGACCGCTACCGGGAAGAAGCTGAGGTACACCGCGATTACCGAAACCGACATCCAGTCGGCCCATTCGAACGGTAAGAAATCAAAGTTGGTGCGGCCCCAGATTACGATGATCGGGGCGATGGCGATGAGCGGAATGGTCTGGCTGACTATCACCCACGGCATGAAGCCCCTTTCGAGCCACGAGGATCGCAAGAGCAAGATTGCGACAGCCATCCCCATGATGAGCCCGCCGATCAACCCAATCACCGTTTCGCGCAGCGTGAACCAGGCGGCGTCGAGGATGAACATTGCCAACGGGCGGTCGCTGGTGCGCTGCACCGGCTCGCCAAATTCTGTGAGGATCGCTCCGAGCGGCGGCATCCGCAAATCGTCAGTAGCGGGTAAGAATGATCCGACAATTGGCCATTCGGTTTGGGCATCGTCGATTGATGTTCCGAACGCTTTGTATACGACATAGGCCGCGCCCAGCGAAACCAGGAAAACCGAGAAGATGAGCGCGCTGCGCACGGCACGTTTGGATGCTTCGCGTCGCTCGAACGCACGAACTTCATCGGCGACCCGTTGATTCTCGACCACATAGTCGGATGGGTCGATCTGGCTAGGTTCGGATGTCATTCGGCGCGAAAGCGCGGGATGACCCGCTGGCCATAGGCAGCGAGTGTTTCGTCCTTGCCATCGTGTTGCAGGTAGATCGCGAACTGATCGACTCCGAGTTCGCGCAGTTCTTCCAATTTGGCGAGGTGAGCATCGTCGTCGCCAAGAATACAGAAGCGGTCGATTATCTCGTCGCTCACGAAGTCGACATGGGTGCTCGAGGCCTTGCCGTGCTCGGCATAGTCGTATCCTTTGCGTTCGGCGACGTAGTCGATAAGCACTTCGGGTACTAGGTCGGTGTCGGCACCGTAGCGCTCGACCAAGTCGGCCACATGGTTTCCAACCATGCCGCCAAACCAGCGCACTTGATCGCGCTGGTAGTCGATGTCGTCACCAACGTAGGCCGGTGCAGCGACGCACATGTACAACGATTCGGGGTCGCGACCAGCGTCTGAGGCTGACGTCTTAACCGCCTCGATAGTCCACTTGGCGATCTGTGGATCGGCGAGTTGCAGAATGAATCCGTCACACGTCTCGCCGATCATCTTGAGCGCCTTGGGCCCATAGCCAGCGCCCAGGATTGGTAGCTTCGATGGACCCGCCCACGGGAACTTCAGTTCGGTTTCGTTGTAGGTAGTCGTGCCACCTTCGCCAAGTTCTTTAACTACTTGGATGGCCTCAGCCATCGATGCCAGCTTGTAGGGCTTGCGGCCAATGACCCGCAAGGCCGAATCACCGCGGCCGATGCCAATGATGGTGCGGTCGCCATACATATCGTTGAGGGTGGCATGCAGCGACGCCAGAACCGTCCAATCGCGCGTGCCAGGATTCGTCACCATCGGCCCCACCACGATGCGGTTCGTGCGGGCCAAGATAGCGCTGTAGATCACGTATGGCTCTTGCCACAATACATGGCTGTCGAAGGTCCAGGCGTGGCTAAAGCCATAGCTCTCGGCCTTCACGGCTAGGTCGACCGTCCGCCATGCTGGCGGATCGGTCTGTAGAACGATTCCAAAATCCATTGTCACTTGTGCCCCCTTGGCAGTGAATCGGTGTTGATCAGGTATTGGTGGGAAAACCGAGATCGATCGAGCTGGTGCCCGGGTCGGGCCAGCGACTGGTAATCACCTTGTTGCGGGTGTAGAAGTGCACGCCGTCGGGCCCGTAGATGGCGTGGTCGCCAAAGGCTGAGGAGTTCCAGCCGCCGAAACTGTACGACGCTACAGGTACCGGGACCGGCACGTTGATGCCCACCATGCCGGCCTCGACCTCGAACTGAAACTTACGGGCCACCCCACCATCGCGGGTGAAGATGGCGGTGCCGTTGCCGTAAGGATTGTTATTCACTAGGGCGACGGCTTCGTCGTAACTGTCGACCCGCATGATCGACAGCACCGGACCAAAGATCTCGTCTTTGTAGGCGCTCATCTCGGTGGTGACGTTGTCGAGCAGAGTAGGGCCTAAGAAGAAGCCAGCGAGGTCGAACTCGACAGATCGGCCATCGACGACAACCGTTGCCGCTTCGTCGGCGCCGATGTAACCAGCGACCTTGTCGCGATGTTCGGCGGTGATGAGTGGCCCCATCTCTGACGCCGGGTCGGTTCCGACACCCACCACAACATTGGGAATGCGTTTAACGATGGCCTCGGCCAGAGCGTCGCCCGCGCTGCCTACAGCCACCGCCACCGATACCGCCATGCAACGCTCGCCAGCCGATCCGTAGGCCGCGCTGATCGCTGCGTCGGCGGCGATATCCATGTCGGCGTCGGGCAGCACGATCATATGGTTCTTGGCCCCACCCATTGCCTGAACGCGCTTGCCGTTGGTGGCCGCTGTGGAATAGATGTAGCGGGCGATGGGAGTTGAGCCGACGAAGCTGACCGCCTGCACGTCGGGGTGTTCGAGTAGCGCGTCGACCGCCACCTTGTCGCCCTGCACGATGTTGAACACACCGTCGGGCAACCCTGCTTCGGTGAGTAGTTCGGCCACGATTTGGTTGACCGATGGGTTCTTCTCGCTGGGCTTCAGGATGAACGTGTTGCCACAGGCGATGGCCAGCGGATACATCCACATGGGCACCATGCCGGGGAAGTTAAACGGCGTGATTCCGGCCACTACGCCAAGCGGCTGGCGAATGTCGTAGACGTCGATTCCGCTCGACACCTGTTCGCTGTAGCCACCTTTGAGAAGCGGGCCGATGCCACAGGCAAACTCTATGTTTTCGATGCCGCGCTGAAGCTCGCCTGCCGAGTCCGACAGCACCTTGCCGTGTTCGGCGGTGAGCGCCGCGGCTAGGCGGTCGCGATTTTCCATCACCAGGTTTCGGAAGTTGAACATGATTTCGGTTCGCTTCGCGACCGAGGTTGCTCGCCAGCCACCGAAAGCGGCCTTTGCCGAGGCTACGGCGGCGTCGACCTCTTCAACGCTGGCCAAGCCGGTCTCGCCAGTGACCTCGCCGGTCGCGGGATTAAATACCGGGCTGGTTCGGCCCGAGGTGGATTCGACGGGCGCGCCATCGATCCAGTGATTCAGTCGGTTCATAGTCATTTCCTGATTCGTTCGAGTCATTCGTTTGAAGAGAAGGATTTAGAGAAGGTATTGCGACAGGCCGCGCTTGAGGTACTGCCCGTCACCCTTGGTGCCGTGGTAGTCGCCGCCGTCGATGATGACCTTGCCCTTGGAAATGACGGTGTCGACCCCGCCTTCGATTTCGATGCCCTCATAGGCCGAGTAATCGGTATTCATATGCGCTGTGGCATGGCTGATCTTGTGCTTGGCCGTCGGGTCGAATACGACGATGTCGGCGTCGGCGCCCGGAGCGATGTGACCCTTCTGGCCATACAGTCCGAACATGCGCGCCGGGGTTGTCGAGCAGGTTTCGACCCAGCGCGGCAGGCTCAGTTCGCCCTGCACAACGCCCTGGTAGATCAGTTCCATGCGGTGTTCGACACCGGGTATTCCGTTGGGGATGGCACGGAAATCGTCGAGGCCTAGCTCTTTTTGATCCTTCATGCAGAACGGGCAATGGTCGGTGCTTACTATGGCGAGATCGTTGGTGCGCAGGCCCTTCCAAAGGTCGGCGTGGTGGTGTTCGTGCTTGGTTCGCAGCGGCGGCGATGCCACATAGCCAGCACCTTCGAAGCCCGGTGCACCCATGTGATCTTCGAGGTTGAGGTAGAGGTACTGCGGGCAGGTCTCGGCGAAAACGTTGCGGCCCTCGTTGCGAGCTCGGGCCACATTTATCAAGGCCTCGCTGGCCGACAGGTGAACGAAGTAGACGGGGGCGCCAGCTACCAGTGCCAGCTGGATAGCTCTGTGGGTGGCTTCGCCCTCGAACGCCGGGTGGCGAACAATACCGTGATACTTCGGGCTGGTGTTACCAGCCGCTACCGCCTGCTCGGCCAGGACGTCGATGGCGATGCCATTCTCGGCATGCATGCAGATCATGGCGCCATTGTTGGCTGCTTTTTGCATGGCCCGAAGTATCTGTCCGTCGTCGCTGTAGAACACGCCCGGGTAGGCCATGAACAGCTTGAAGCTGGTGATGCCTTCATCGACCAAGCTGTCCATTTCGGCCAGCGCATCGTCGTCGACGCCGCCAAGAATCATGTGAAACGCGTAGTCGATTGCGCATTCACCTTCGGCCTTGGCAAACCAACGATCGAGGCACTCGCGCACGTTCTCGCCGTAGGTCTGCACCGCAAAGTCGATGATTGTGGTTGTGCCACCATGGGCTGCCGCGATGGTGCCCGTCTCGAAGGTATCGCTAGCAAACGTGCCACCGAAAGGCAGCTCCATGTGAGTGTGCACATCGATACCGCCGGGCACGACATATTTGCCGCTGGCGTCAATCACCGTGTCAGCGGTGATCTCGCCAAGCGCGTCAGAGCCTGATTCGACCATGGCGACAATCTTGTTGTCGACACACAAGACATCGTGGTCGGTGATTCCGGTGGCCGAGATAACCGACCCGTTCTTGATCAGCGTGCGCATCTGTCGTTCCTTACTGCTGTGAGTTTTGGCGGGACTGTTTAGGTGTATGTGGATTCGATGGCTTTGGTGAAGATGTCGCTGGCCTCATCAATCTCGGCTTCGGTTACCGACAACGGCGGGGCAACCCGCACCACGTTTCCGTAGAGACCACCCTTACCGACCAACAATCCACCATCTTTGCAGTGTTGCAGGATGGCGCCCGCAGCCGCAGAGTCGGGATCGATGGTTCCGGCGTTCACGGTTTCGAGGGCCAACATGAGCCCCCGGCCGCGCATCTCGGCGATACCGTCGTGGGCATCGACAACTGGCTGCATCCGAGCATGGAACTGCGCGCCGCGTTCTTTGGCGTTGGCCTGAAGGTTGTTGTCGAGCAGATAGTTGAGGTTGGCTAATGCTCCTGCGCAGTTGAGCGGATTGCCGCCGAAGGTGCTGAAGTGGGTGCCCGGCATGCAGTCCATGATGTCGGCTCGGGCGACCACCCCGGCCAGCGCCAGACCATTGCCCACACCCTTGGCGAACGTGAGCATGTCGGGCACGATGCCGTGCGCCTCATAACCCCAGAAATGATCGCCGGTGCGGCCCCAGCCGGTCTGCACCTCGTCGCTGATAAACAGGATTCCGTTGTTGTCGAGTTCCTTCTTCATCGACCCGAAGAAGCCGTCGGGTGGTGTGGCGAAACCACCAACCCCCTGGATGGGTTCGGCGATCATCGCCGCGACATCGCCCGAGGTCATCATGTCGAGCACATCGGTGAGATCCTGCACACAGGCCATTGTGAAAGCGTCGTCGTCGAGGTCGCGGAAAGGACTGCGAAGCCGGTAGCCGCCCTGCACGAACTGCACCTGCAAGCCGGTGAGGCTGGTGGGCGACCAGCTCTTGTGGCTGGTGACCGCAATAGTGCTGAACGACCGGCCGTGATAGCTGTTGCGCATCGCCAGTATCTGATTGCTGCGGCGGTAGATGGTGGCCAGCATCAGCGCCGCATCGTTGGCCTCGCTGCCCGAGGGGGTGAAAAACACCCGCGCATCGGGGATTCCCGATAGACGGGTAATCATCTCTGAGAGTTCGATCAACGGCTCGCTCAAGTACAGCGTGCTGGTGTGCAGCACCTTGGCCGCTTGTTCTTGCAACGCGGTGACGACCTCGGGAATCGAGTGCCCACACATCGTGGTGAGCACCCCACCAAAGAAGTCGAGATAGCTGTTGCCTTCGAGATCCCACACCCGACGACCTTCGCCGCGATCGATGGCGATGGGGTCGGAGTAGTACGGCTTTAGCCACGACGGCATTACCGCGCTGGCTCGTTGGTTCAGTTCTTCGTGAATCGACATTGTTTGGTTCCGGTTGATGGCAGGTTCAGTCGGCGACCAACGGCCCGTACATATCGGGACGGCGGTCGCGGTAGAAAGCCCACTGATTGCGGACCTCGGCTATGAGGTCGAGGTCGAGGTCGCGAACTACCAACTCTTCGGCGCTGTCGCTGGCGGTGTCTCCAACGAACTGGCCGCGCGGGTTGGCGAAGTAAGAGGTTCCGTAGAAATCGT
>CBERPN010000194.1:0-8254 GCA_965524675.1 uncultured bacterium | reverse complement strand
GATTACCCGACCCGTCCAGCACCATCGACGGCGACATCCCCGTATTTCCAGCAGTATCGGGATAGGACGGAGACTGCGCTCCACTGCAATCAGCGTTCGAACAATGCAACACCGCAAGATCAGAGTCAGAGATTCTCAGGACCACTTCCTCCCTTCCACTATGCGCCTGATAGGCGAGAACCGGGTAGTCCTGCGAATCGACCGAAAGCGACAGAATGGAGCGCACCAGCCGGTCATCAGAGGTATCGACGGTCTGTGCCGTCTGATCTCCGCTGCAGTCCGGGTTCGAACAATGCAACACCATCATCATGCCAGCACTGGCGTAGCCAATCACTGGGTAGCCCTGAGAGTCAAGCGTCAAGGACGGGCGCCCCATCCTCCCGTAGCGCAGACCCTCGACAGCCGCTGGGGAACTAGATGAATGCGGACCGCTGCAACTCTGGTTCCGGCAGAGCAACAACTTGATGTCAATACCATCGGAGAATGCAACAATCGGATTGCCGTTCTCAGCGAGCACGATCGAGATTCCCGTGGCGAAGGGCTCATCGGCGACTGGCGAATGGCTGGTTGGGTTGCCGCTGCAATCGGCGTTGCTGCAGTGCACCACCGTCGGCCCATCTTCACTCAAGTAGGCAACGACTGGATACCCATCGCGGTCAAGAACCATCGCCAGCGAGTCTTGGCCAGAGCGAGGAGTAACTGATACGGGTGCCTGTGTACCCCTACAACCGTTATTAGTGCAGCGCACGACTGTTAGTTCCGGCTCATCGAAAGGATTCTCAAAGTAGGCGATAACCGGCCGATCATCTCGATCCAGCGCGAGAACGGGGCCGTCATTCCTAGCCATGCGGATCTCCTCTGGTCTGATGGCTTTCACCTGCTTCGAAACCCTCCGTGGGCTCGCGGTGGATGCACAATCAACATCGAGACACCTGACGAACATCGTTCTATCGTTGCGGTCGAAATAGGCAACGGACGGTAGGCCCTGGCTATCGAGCGCGATCGATACCATCCGAACCGGGTTGTCAACATCGTTGAGGGTGTTGATGATGTCAGGGCCGAGGGGGGCGGTGACAAGATCGCTCGGCTCGGGAGATGCATCGGCGGCGACGACCAAGCTGGCAAGCAACGAAACGATCACCAATATGAAAGTCAAGATTCTCGGCTCGAAACGTACTGTTTGATGTGGACTTCGGACAGACATTGCAGGTTCGCTCCCTAGCTGGCTTACCGCTCAGTCGAGCGGCTCAACAACAACCCTTTCGCGTAGAAAAGGCTCGTTCTGTGCGATAGCGCACACAACCGGTGACAAGTCAGCGTCTGTGGGCCACCAGAAGTATTGCCCCCAAACCCCCAACTGGTCGGGCAGGTGGCCCCTCTGGGGGCCACCTGCCCGACCAGAACGAATTAGAGGGGGAAGGTTCCGCCTCATCCTTCTCCCCTGGCGAAGCGAGCATCTCCTTAATGTGAATCGCCCGACTTGAGTGTTGCTAGGCCGAGAAACGTTTCGTGGTGCAGCGCCTCGCCGAGCGACAGCGACCACTGATCGAGCGACGATATCCGGTCGCTGCGCAGACACAGCTGTGGAAACGCTGCGACCTGTTGAGCCAGCACGAGCGCTTCGGTGAGAGCGTTACCTGGCTCGACCAATCGATTGGCCAGCCCAACCCGGTGAGCCTCTTCGCCACCGAGGCCTCGCCCGGTCAGAATCATGTCGCTTGCCATGCTCTGGCCCACCAACCTTGGCAACCGGATCGTGCCGCCGTCGACCAAGGGAACACCCCAGCGTCGGCAATACACACCAAAGGTCGCATCGCTGGCCGCCACCCGCAGGTCGCACCACAACGCCAGTTCCAGTCCGCCGGCAACCGCATGTCCTTCGACCGCGGCTATCACCGGCTTCGTTAGCTGCAATCGGGTCGGACCCATCGGGCCGAGCGAACCCACAATTTCATCAGGCGCGTCGGCTTCAACCCGATTGCCTCGACCATCGGCGATACCCTTCAGGTCGGCGCCAGCACAGAAGGTTCCCGACGCCCCGGTGAGGATCGCCACGTCGCTCGAATCGTCCCCGTCGAACCGCATGAACGCGTCGAATAGAAGTTGCGCTGTGGGTCCATCGACCGCGTTGCGCACCTCGGGTCGGTCGATGGTGATCACTCGAATTCGGTCGTGCTGTTCAACAACTACCGTCATTGCGAGACTCCTAAGACTGGCTAGCCAAGATCGATGAGGCTCAAGATCGGGTCGGCCATCTCGTGGCGACAGATCAAGAGTCCCGGTGCGAACAGGTCGTGGTTGTTGTAGTCGGGGGCTTGGCCATCGAGGCGCGAGGCATGAAGCCCTGCCGCCAACGCCGCAGCTACCGGGGCGCAGCTATCCCACTCGTAGAGCCCGCCGCTGGTTAAGTAGGCGTCGGCCGAACCGCGAATAACCGCCATGGCCTTCGCGCCAGCCGAGCCAAACCCCACCACATCGGCGTCGAGCGCAGCTTCGAGTTCGTAGCCATGCCAATGCCAGGTCTGGCGACTCACAACGATTAATGGCCGCTCCCTCAGCGACGGAGGAACCGTCGCTGGCTCGGCGGTCGAGACAACATCGCCCAGCGAAGGCATCGCCACCGCCCCACATTCGGGCTGGCCGTCGATGGCCAGCGCTATGTGTACGGCCCAATCGTCGGCACCCTTGTCGGAGTAGCTGTTCGAACCATCGAGCGGATCGACGATCCACACCCGGTCGTGCCCAAGGCGAGCCCGGTCGTCGTGGCCTTCTTCGCTCAGCACCTCGTCGTCGGGCCGCTCATCGGCCAAACGTTGCACGATAAACCGGTGAGCCATCTGGTCGGCCTCGTCTTGAACAGCCCACGGTGAGTACGGCTGGCTGAACGCCTGCTCGCGAAACTCCACCAACAGCTCGCCGGTCTCGACCGCAATCGTCTCCGCCAGCCGATGGTCGGCGGGGTTAGCAACCGCCCCGACGGCCCGTTCATTCATCGCCCGCTACGTTACCGGGCACCGAGCTAGCTAGTCGACCACCCAAACTCGGGCGAAATATGGTCACCCCAACGACCATATTCGTCCCGAGTTCGTTGGTTGTAGGCCACCGCCGCTGACTAACGTCAGGCTATGTACAGGATTCTGAGTGTCACCGCCGCCGCAATCGTCGCGATCGGGGTGGCGCTTGCGGTCGCTACCTCGCTTCATTGGCTGCTCGTCGTTGTATTCGCAACCATCGCAGGCTTGGTGCTACTCACCATTCACGATCTCACCCAACGCCGTCACGCAATCCTGCGTAACTTCCCGGTGGTTGGGCATCTCAGGTTCGTACTGGAATCGGTGGGTCCCGAGCTTCGGCAGTACATCGTCACCGACAACGACGAGGAACGCCCCTTCAGCCGCGATCAACGCCGCTGGGTGTACGCGTCGGCCAAGAAGGAAAACAGTTACTTCGGGTTCGGCACCGACAACCAACTCGAAACGCCCGACTATCTAGTTATCCGACACTCGCCGTTCCCGGTAAATGGGCACCATCAGCTCGAAGACCCTCTACCGCCACTGAAGGTTCTGGGCGAATGGCGTAACCGCCCCGACGCGTTTCAACCGGCGTCGATCGTGAATCTGTCGGCGATGAGTTACGGGTCGCTTAGCGGCGCCGCGGTCGAATCGATAAACCGCGGCTGCGCAATCGCAGGAGCCCTGCACAACACCGGCGAGGGCAGCATCTCGGAGTTTCACCGCAAGGGCGGCGAACTCACGTTCCAGTTCGGAACCGGCTACTACGGGTGCCGCGACCAAGACGGAGACTTCTCGCTCGACAAGCTGGTTGAAACGGTCGCGTCTGCGCCGGTTAAGACCATCGAGATCAAGCTCAGCCAAGGAGCTAAGCCAGGCCTTGGCGGCGTTCTGCCCGCCGAGAAGGTCACCGCTGAAATTGCCGCAATCCGGGGCGTAGAGATCGGCAAATCGGTCATCAGCCCGTCGAGTCACTCGGCATTTTCGTCGATCGCTGGCCTGATCGATTTCGTGGAAGAAATCGCCAACGCAACAGGCAAGCCTGTGGGTATCAAGTCGGCCGTGGGGCAGCGCCAGTTCTGGCCCGAGCTCGCCGACGCTATGAAAGCATCGGGCCGCGGCCCCGACTACATCGCCATCGACGGCGGCGAGGGCGGCACCGGTGCAGCGCCACTGGTGTTCAGCGATCACGTCTCACTGCCGTTTCGACTCGGCTTCACCGAGGTTTACCGGGCGTTCGCCGAACGCCAGATGCACAACCAGGTGCTATGGGTAGGTTCGGGCAAGCTCGGATTCGCCGAGGAGGCAATGCTGGCCCTGACCCTGGGGGTCGACATGGTGGCAGTCGCCCGCGAGCCAATGCTTGCCATTGGCTGCATACAGGCCCAGGAGTGTCACACCGGCCATTGCCCCACCGGCGTCGCCACCCAAAACAAACGGTTGGCACGTGGCCTCGACCCCACCAACAAGGCCGACCGGCTAGCCAACTACCTCATGTCGCTGCGCTACGAACTTCGTCGGTTGGCCAACGCCTGTGGTGCCGAGCACCCCTCGCAGATTCCCCAAGACGCCATCTCACTACTCGAAACCCCCGACACCTCGATCAACCTGCTCGACCGCTACGAGTACGACCCAGACTGGCGCAAGTAGTCCTTCTGCCAGCGTCGTTCGGCGTCATACACCCGCTTTACGCTGGCAGAACGCCGGGTTAGTGGGGTTTGTTGAGGTTGTTCACTATGTTGCGGTAGAACTCGGTTTCTTGGGCTCCGGTGAAGGGGAACTCGTCGTTCACCACCACCGCCGGCACGCCGTTAATTCCGCTATTGACCGCATTGTTGTGATCGTCGATTGCCTCCGCCGCCAGGCTTTGGGCCCCTTCGCCCATATTGTTGCGGAACTCGTCGGAGTCGATTCCAACCTGGCCAGCGATATCGACCAGTACAGCTACATAGCTCACCGTCCGGTTCTCGGTGAAATAACACTCCAACAATCGCCAATGAAACTTCTCGAACAGTTCGGGGCCAAAGCCAGCCGCCACCTTGCCCGCAATAGCTGAGGGCAAGCTGTGACTCGGCGGTTCGTGCTCGCCCGACCATTGGTTAAAGGTGGCTGCCGGTTCAAGCTCTGCCGGACGCGCCCAACTCTCGGTGTAGCGGATGAACTTATCCATTGGTCGAGGCTCGGGTGTCGGGCGTAGCAGAAACGCTTTCCACTCAATCTCGACCGCAGCGCCAAATTCTGACTTCACCTGGTCGAGGCGCACGGCCCCGACATAGCACCAAGGTCAGAGATAGTCGGAATAAACCGTGAAGCGAACCGGATCCATAATCGCAGCCTAGTGTCGCGGCCGCAGCTACGTAACCCCGAAATTTTGTGTTCTGAGCACCGTCACGGTGCTCAGAACACCCTAGATCTTGAGTGGTTACAGAATGGTTGACCGCTCGGCGAGCGACTCGGAATCAAACCGGACCACCGGTGCCCTACTATCGCAATCGTGACAGAACCTATCTGGAAGCCCAGCGACGACCGGGTGGCCACCACTCGACTCAGCGCCTTTATCACCCACGTCAACGAACGAGCATCTCTCGGAGCGCCCCTCAGTAGCTACGAAGACCTGCACCGCTGGAGCGTCGACGAGCCGGCCGCATTCTGGGAGGCGGTCTGGGACTTCATGGAAGTTCGAGGCAGCCGTGGTGAACGCATAGTCGAATGGGCCGACCACATCTCCAACACTCGGTTCTTCCCCGATGCCACGCTCAACTTCGCCGAGAACCTGCTGCGCAGAAACGATGACAGCACGGCTCTATTGTTTCGGGGCGAAGCTGGTCATTCACGCGACGTCTCGTGGGCCGAGCTCAACACGATGGTGGCCGAGATCGCCGCGGCCATGCGCGCCGCCGGAGTCACTAAAACCGACCGTGTGGCCGTGTGGCTGCCCAACCTGGCCGAGACATACGCAATCATGTTGGCCGCGGCCTCGATAGGTGCCTCTTTCACGTCGACCTCACCCGACTTCGGCAGCGCCGGAGTTGTCGATCGCTTCAGCCAAACCGAACCGGTGATCCTGTTCGCTACCGATGGCTACTTCTACGGTGGCAGGCAACACGACACGCTGACCCGCCTCGACGACATCGTTGCGCAGCTGCCGTCTCTTCGCACGGTAGTCGTCGTGCCCTATGCATCCGAGCAACCCGAAGTCAGCGAACCGGCCACCCTGTTGAACGACTGGGTTGCCCCCCACCGAGGTGCCGAGCTGGTATTCGAGCAACTTCCGTTCGATCACCCGCTGTACGTTCTGTACTCGTCGGGAACTACCGGAAAGCCCAAGTGCATCGTGCACCGGGCCGGTGGTGTGTTGCTGAAACACTTGGTCGAGCACGTGCTGCAAACCGACGTGCGCCCCGGCGACCGCGTGTTCTACTTCACCACCGCTGGCTGGATGATGTGGAACTGGTTGGCCAGCGGCCTCGCCGCCGAAGCAACATTGGTTCTCTACGATGGCAACCCCGCCTGGCCCGACCACAATCGACTTTTCGACCTGGCCGACGAGGTCGAGATGACGATGTTCGGCACCTCGGCCAGCTTTCTCGATTCGCTCAACAAGGTTGGGCTACGACCGGTCGATACCCACAACCTCAGCACCGTGCGCACCATGTGCTCAACCGGATCGCCGTTGACCCCTGAGGGCTACGCCTACGTGTACGACGCCTTCAAGACGGACCTTCACCTATCGTCGATGTCGGGCGGAACCGACCTGTGCGGCTGTCTGGTCGCGGGCAATCCAAACGGTGCTGTATTCGCAGGCGAAATCCAAGTTGCCGGCCTGGGAATGGACATAGCTGTGGTCGACGACGACGGTGTCGACACTGGAACTGGGCAGGGCGAGCTGGTGTGTCGAGCACCGTTCCCTTCGATGCCGCTCGGGTTCTGGAACGATCCCGACGACCAGCGCTACCAAGCGGCATATTACGAACAATTCGACAACGTCTGGCATCAAGGCGACTTCGCATCTTGGACTCCAAACGGCGGCATGGTGATCCACGGCCGGTCCGACGCAACCCTCAACCCCGGTGGCGTGCGCATCGGCACCGCCGAAATCTATCGCCAGGTAGAAAAGGTCGACGCCGTGCTCGAAAGCCTAGTAATTGGCCAACAGTGGCCGCCCGACACCAGGGTCGTGCTGTTCGTCGTTTTGCGAGACGAGGTGGCGCTGGACGACCAACTCGAATCGCTGATCCGCTCGGAGATTCGGACTGGTGCATCGCCACGGCACGTTCCCGCACGAATAGTCGCTGTGCCCGAACTGCCCCGTACTCGATCCGGAAAACTGGTCGAGCTAGCGGTTCGAAAGATCGTCCACGGCCAAGCGGTCAAGAACATCGAGGCGCTCGCTAACCCCGAAGCCTTAGAACACTTCCGCAACCTCGAAGCCCTTAACCACTGAACTCGCTGACCAGTTCGCCTCTTGATTAGGGACGCACCATTAGGGACGTGTCTGACACCAGGGATTAGGCGGGTTCGGGCTCGGTGGTGGTGGGGCTTGTGGTGTCGTCGACAGGCAGCGTCGTCGTTGTCGTGGTCGGGGGCAGGAACTCCTCGGGGACTTCCTTGCCTTCGCTCTCGAGCAGCGCGGCGATCATTTCACGAATCCGTTCGGCCCGCTCTGTCGAGTCATCGGCACGGTCGGTTTCGATCTCCAGCAACTCGATCAGCAGTCGCACAACATCGCTTTGATCGGGGTCGGGCTCTTCGCCATCCGGTTCGGTGTCGATAGGCAGAGACCCGCCGGTGAATCTTCCCTGAGGCTCGACGTGGCGAGTGGCGGAGTTGGTGCCAAAGAGTTCGTCGAGCGCCTCGCCGAAGGTCTCGCCCATAGCAACCTCGCCGCCCATCGACACCACCACACGTCGAAGCTCGGGGACAGCGTTATCGCCATCGGCCTGCACATAGAGTGGCCGAACGAACAGTATCGACTCACCCATTGGGATCAGCTGAAAATCGCCATACTTTACCTCTGAACCGTTGTCGTTCAGCTGGGTGTTGAGACGCGACACATCGGGATCGCTCAAAATATTCGATGCTACAATTCCCGGCCCACCAACGTTCCCGCTCTCCATGCGGTATTCGACCAATCGCCCGTAGTTCTCGGCACCCGAGTCGGCGACAAGAATCGCGGTTAGCTCACGCCGCTCGGCTCGGCCCGGCTGAGCGAGCGGCACGAAGCTACGCACCGCCACAAATGA
>CBERPN010000193.1:0-8282 GCA_965524675.1 uncultured bacterium | reverse complement strand
AGGGTTATCTCGGAGCTGGGGCCAAAGATGGTGCGGTGGTTCTAGCCGAGACGGACCGCAAGACCGTGCTGAGCGCAGGCTTT
Organism: uncultured bacterium; assembly: GCA_965524675.1. Classification (GTDB taxonomy): domain Bacteria; phylum Actinomycetota; class Acidimicrobiia; order Acidimicrobiales; family SHLQ01; genus CALLQB01. The sequence continues at coordinate 8,199 of CBERPN010000193.1, read as the reverse complement.
GGGGCGCTAGCGCTCGCAGCTCTAACCGTAGTTCTATTTGCCAGTGCCGATCGCGAGTCTGGGGTTGCCCAGGCCGCTACGTTCCAGGCCGTCGCGTTACCAACAACCACCACCACGACAACCGAGCCGCCACCCACCACTACGGTCGCCCCCGGTGCCGAGGAGGTCGACGACACGATCGATGTGTCACAGTTCGGAACCGAGCCACCTGCCGGGATTATTGGGCCAGTGCTGTTCAGCGCCCTAGTCGATGCCGGCGCCGACCCGCAGGCTGCGGTGTGCTCTGCCGAGACGCTGCTCTCGCGCTTTACTGAGGAAGAGTTGATAGCAGGAGGCATCGCCACCTTTACCGAAGAAGCGGTCAAGCCTTTGGTAACGAGCTCGCTCGACTGTGGGATCTCCCAAGAGGTCATCGACGCGGCGCTGGCAGCTCAAAGAGGCGAGTAACCAGCGCCCCTCCCCCGAAATTTTGTGGGTGGAGCACCGCAGAGGTGCTCCACCCACACAAGATTTTCGGGCGAGGTTGGCTCAGCGAATGGTGGCGAACCGGCTCCGTCTTAACACCAGCATGGCTGAGCCTGTGACTATGGCTCCGAAGCCGACCAGAAGCAATCCGTCGGTGTCGGCTCCGGTTTGGGCAAGCTCGTCGGCAGCTTCGTCTTCGCTGTCGTCGTCGGGCTGAGCAACCGCCTCGATTACCCAGTCGCTTGGCAAAGACGGCGAAGTGTTGTTCGCTATGAGCACGCCATCGCCGACCGCTACGAAGCCCTCGGCCCAGACCCCGGCCGCTATTCCCACCGACGAACGGGTGTGGCCCGCCTCGCCCCACTCGACATAAGAAACGATCTCGCTCGAAGCGTCATAAGCCGAGCTGAGATAGAGGCCGACTTCACCTTGAGCCTCATCGAAGTTGACTCCGAGAGCTCCGGCGTCGACCGTGATGGTCTCGCCAGCACCGATAACCGGTGCGTCAGCTATGGGCGAGTACGAAGGGAAGTTGCACAAGAACATGCCGTTCACGTCTACTTCGACATCACCGTGATTGGTTATCTCGACCATGTCAGAGGCGAGGTCAACCTTCGTAACCGCAATGGATGGCTTCGAATCCTGAGCCAAAGCGCCCACTGGCAAGGCCAATGCAACTCCCACACCCACTAACAACAAGGCAATGTGCCAGGTTCGACTGACAATCTGGAATTCCGACATTGGATTCTCCCACTACTGATGCAAGTAAGCCTAGGCGCAATCGATCGGCAAACCTGGCCAAGGCGAGCTGTCACCGCCTCAAAGTGGCGGCAACAGCCCACACGGCCACTCTTGCCTTAGCCAATCACCGCAACATAAAACGGCGCCGCGCTAGTTGCCCCAGCCGAATCATTTGTCGTCACAAATATGTGGCTGTCGTTGTTCGTACCGGCTGCGAAACAGCCAGTCTCAGCGGGCGAATCCGGACCACATCTCGTTGCATTGAATTCCCCATCGCTCCCCCACTGCAAATTACCCAAGATGGCGGTGTTGTCGACCGACTCGCCCATATTGATGTAATAGGTGCCAAGGCCGACGGAAGTCAGACTTATCCCGCCGGATTGTTCGATTATGGACCCGTCGGCAGCTATCAAAGCCCACTTGACTTTGGCCTGAAAATCGGTCGAATCCTGGCCGTCGAGCTTGGCCGCGTCGGCAACGGGTCCTATGACCTTAGCGCCGGAGACGTTCGCAATGTCCTCGTCGAGGAGGGTGCCGTTCCTGACGTCTTTCGTCGTGAGCGATCCGTTCTTGATATCCACGCCGCGGATGCCTTTGACGTCCTTAGAGCGAATCGAGTTGTTCTTGATGTCGTCGCCGGTCAATGAACCGTCGATCACATCGTCACTCCCGATGAGTGCCTGCGCCATCGCTGTCCCGCCCATTGCAAAGAACAAGGCGAACAGCGCGACAACAAGTGCCGGTGATGGTTTGAATTGTTTAATGAATTTCATTCATTTCTCCTAAAGAAAAGGCATTTCCCGACGGGAGATTAACTGCACTGCCTGAGGCCGAGCCGCCCGCCAAGGTAGCCGTGTGTGTTAGCCCCAATCTATCCAAAATGGGTGGGGGTGTCACTGACAGCTATTTGCCTACAGAAGTGTGCCGACCAGCATGGTGCCTTACAACATCGCGAGCAGGTCGTACTCCAACTCCACTACCCGACGGCCGCTGGCGGCGTGCACGATGGAGCTACTGATACCCGCGGTGAACGTCTCTGCCTGGAATGCCAGGCCGATCCCCCACCAGGCGGTGCGGGCAACCATCCACCACTGGAATGCGTCATCGCGCCACTCTCCACCGGCTTCGGTGTAGCCATCTCGAAGTGACTCGATTGAGCCGAAGCCCCCGACGGGTCGGTGATGGTTACCGAATCGCCAGGTCCGCATACACAGATAGGCGAGATCCTCCATTGGGTCGCCGACGTGCGCTAGTTCCCAGTCGAGTAGCGCCGCCAACCCGTCGCGATCCACGATGATGTTGCCGTTACGGAAGTCACCATGTACAAGACTCGGCTCGCAACTCGAAATCGGCTGATTCTGTTCAAGCCATGCGGCTGCAAACCGAAACGTTGGTTGTGAGTGTTGAAGATGGTCGAGAGCTTGGACGATCGTTGGAACGTAAGCCGAGAAAAAGTTGGGCTCAACCACACGCGGAACCGAATCCGGAACCCGATCGATGGCTGCCGAATGCAGTTTTGCCAGGGCGGTTCCGCATTGCCTGGCCAGGTGTTCTCCCACGGGAGAGTTGGCCTCCACCGCACGAAGGACGTGTCGCGGGATTGTGACGCCGTCGACGTGCTCGGCGATGAGTACCGAACCTCCAACAGCATCGTGAGCGTCGTCGGAGCCCAGCACACACGGCACCGGCACACCTGCCTCGGCCATCAGATTGATCAGGGCAGCCTCGGCAGTCGCCGAGATTGGTAGGACCGCCACGTTGGCCGCAGAGCTGATCTGGGCAACTGCCCGTTGCTGGCTTCCGCCCGACTCAATGTCGATAAATACGGTACGGCGGGTTGCTCCGGTCGACGCCACGCCAGACACCATCACGGCCGGTGCTTCGAACCCCGAGTCTGCGAGAATCTCGGCCAGGCCGAGTTCCAGTTCGGCATTCTTGGAGGTCACAGGTAATCGGGTTTCGCGATGGTCAACCTGCGTTCGACGCTACGACGCAAGAGCTCGAGGATGGCCGGCGACAAGTCCGGCTTGGCACCTGACAATCTCTGGTCTAGTTGAGTAACCAGACTCTCGAGATCGCCTTGCTCCCCCAGCACTTCCTCAAGTTCGACTGTGGTAAGCGCCGAGCCGTTCCCGTCGTCGGCGGCTTCTCTGGCGAGCAGTCGACATAGACTTGCAACCACTCTTGCTGCATGTTGCGGCCCGCCCTCGCACGCTGGCATCACCACATCGCTTAGTGTGTCAGCCATCGCTTCGAGTAGTTCTGGTGCGGCTGGTCGGTCGATCACAGAACTAGGTCCGGTCTGCTCGGCTCGCCACCCACTCGAGGAACTCCTTCGGATCCCAAGTGTTCACGACCAACTCCTTTGGTGCCCAACCTCGTTGGGCGGTGCGAACTCCATACTCCATCCTCCCGAGTTCGCTGGTGTGGTGACTATCGGTGTTGATAACGAGCTTCACTCCAGCGTCGACGGCTTGGCGAACAACATCGGATGCCGCATCGAGTCGTTGCAGCGCACCGTTTATTTCTAATGCGACGTCGAAGTGAAGTAGCGCCTCGAGCATCGGCTTTATCTCCAACTCGATTCCTGGGCGACGGCCGATGTACCGCCCTGTCAGGTGACCGATCGAGTTGACCGTCGGGTCCGAGATAGCAGCGATCATCCGGTCGGTCTGAGTTGCCGGTTTTTGGTCGAAACTCGAATGTACCGAAGCGACCGTGTAGTCGAACAACGCTCGAAAATCGGTGTCGTAGTCGAGGCCACCTTTCGGATCGATATTGAGTTCGCATCCCCAGAGGATCGCCATATCGGGATAATCGGCCTGTACCCGAGCGATGTGCTCGCGATGCTCGAGCATCTCTTCGGCGCTGGATCCGTTGATTGCTAAATCGACACCGTGGTCGGTGATCGCCAGATATTCATAGCCCTGCTCGGAGGCAACCTTCACCATTTCTTCCACCGAAGAGCGGCCATCTCCCGAGCGGGCCGTGTGGTAATGCAGGTCACCGCGAATGTGCTCTCGCTGGATCAAATCTGGCAGGCCATCGCCTCCGGCAGCTTCCACCTCACCGGTATTCTCACGCATCGGTGGCGGAATGAACTCAAGGTCGAGCGCTTCATAAATATCTCGCTCGGTGACTCTAGCGATGATCGGCCGGTCGCCACTTTCTAGTTCTTCGTCAGAAGAATCAAAAAGGCCATACTCGTTTAGCAACATCTTGCGATCTATTGCCCGCTGTCGCAGCGCGATGTTGTGCGCCTTCGATCCAGTGAAGTAGAGCGTGGCGGCTCCGAACTGCTCAGGCGCCACCACTCGAACGTCTATCTGTAATCCTTCGCGAGTCAGGAACGATGTTTTAGTCTCGCCGCTAACCACGATGTCGGCGAGCTCCCCATGGTTCAAGACCGCGTCCATCACCGCGGCGGGGTCGATCGCTGCCACCGTAATATCGATGTCGCCAATTGTTTCCGACATGCGTCGCAGACTTCCGCAGTATGCGACGTCGACAACACCGTCGACCTCCGCGAGGTCGGCGACAAGGCGATCGGCCAACGGGAGGGCATCGGCTATTGGGGTGCGACGGTCTTTACCTGTGAGCCCAAGACGTTCAATGGACTTGGCTATCTTTGCCTCGCTCGTCTCGCCCAATCCGGGCAGGGTGCGAAGCCGCTCCGCTACGATCGCCTCCTTAAGAGCGTCGACATTCTCGACGCCCAGTTCTGAGCGAACCAGCTTCAGGGTCTTGGGGCCGATTCCCGGAATACGACTCATCTCGACAAACTCGGGTGGATACTTGGTCCGTAGTTTCTCGATCTTTTCCACCGAGCCGCCATCGACCAGCTCGCGGATCTTCGAGGCGGTGGCCTTGCCGACACCCTTGATCTTTGTGAGTTCGGAGATCTTCAACGTCGTGACGTCGTCGCCGAATCCCTCGATTCCCAGTTTCGCGTTCTCATAGGCCCGCACCTTGAACGACTGAGGGCTCTCCTCTTCAAGAGTAGTAAGTGTTATCAGCTCGCCAAGCATCGCCAAAACGTCACGGTTCGTCGTCATAGCCGCATCGTAGGGCACCAACCTCCAACCGGTGACAGATCTGGCGGTCGGAACAGCCAATCCTGACACGAGTTCGGACGGTGTCGGTTAGCTGGTGAGTCTGGTTGTTATTAGTTCGGCGACCGCGTCTGACTCGCAGCTTGTGCAGATCGTCGTTTCGGGACGACCAACCCATGGGGAGTCGGGTCGGGTGAGATGGAACGGTTCGGCGGGCCAGGTTTTACCTCGACCGAAACCCGAAACCTCGACTCGCAGCGGCTTGCGCACCGTCTCGAACAGATCCGGCTGGAGCAAATATGCGATGGCAACCGCGTCGTGGGGGCAGAGGCCTTCGAAGCCCTCGAGGTTCTCTTCGTAGAAACGCTGATAGAACGGCATCGCTGCACCCAGGAGTTCGTTTGGCGGTGAATCGACCGCCGATATCGCGCTGAGCTGATCGTGGTCGAGGGCTACCGAGTTTGTGACGTCGAGCCCCACCATCGTCACCGGCCATTGTTCGCCCAGAACGATTTCTGCGGCCTCGGGATCGTGCAGGATATTGGCCTCTCCACCAGGAGAAGCGTTGCCGCTGGTGTAGACGGCTCCACCCATGATCACTACCCCAGCAACAAGATCGACCAGATCAGGGTGAAGACGAACCGCCAAGGCAAGGTTGGTTAGTGGACCCACCGGCACCAATGTCAGCTCGCCCGGATTCGCGAGTGCAGCCTGGTAGATGAACTCGGCGGCATGCAGCGGCGAAACCGAACCCGTGGGCTCGGCTACCGGCGCATTGCCTAACCCGTTGTCGCCGTGGATGAAAGGTACCGGGCCAATATCGTCGGCCACCAACGGTCGGCCGGTTCCTCTGGCCACCGGAATGTCGGTTCTTCCCGCCAGTTCCACGAATCGCAACGCATTCATCGTGGTGATGTCGATAGGGAGGTTCCCATACACGCTCGTGAGCCCAACGATCTCTAGCTCTGGAGAAGCGAAGGCCATGAACACCGCGATCGCGTCGTCAATCCCCGGGTCGGTATCGATAATTATCTTCACGCCAACAATCTCCTTGCGATCAATTTGAGACAGAGCGTTTCGTCCGCGCCCTCGAAGATCGACAGCACCCGTGCATCGACAAACAATCGGCTCACTTCATATTCCTCGGCGTAGCCCATTCCACCATGGATCTGTAGCGCCTCTCGCGTTACCCACTCGGCCCATTTGCAGGAAAACGCCTTAGCCATCGCAGCTTCTAGCGCACCTTCGCCAACCGACATCAGCCGTGCCACCTCGTAGGAATATTGCCTCGATATCGCTACCACAGCGGCCATTTTCGCGAGCTTTACTCGAGTGAGTTGATAACTCGCCAGCGGCTGAGCAAACACCTTGCGTTCGTTTGCGTATTCGTGCGCGACTTCGTAGGCCCGATGCATTACTCCCACCGCTCGGGCCGTGGTCTGCAGCCGGCCATTTTCGAAGCCAGCCATCTGCAGATAGAAGCCTCGACCCAAGCCATCTCGGCCACCGATGAGGTTCTCGAAGGGAACAAACCAGTTATCGAAGCTCACCTCATAGCTGTGCATTCCGCGATAACCAAGAGTGGGAATCGCTCGCCCTTCGAGCACACCGTCTGCGGCTTCATGGCGGAATTGGTGACCTTCGTCGGATGGCTTCTCGACAATAAGGAGACTCAGCCCCCTATGACCGACATCGGGATCAGGATTGGTGCGGGCAAGCACCATAAGAGCGTTGGCCCGCCCGGCGAAGGTGCACCAGGTCTTGGTGCCATCGAGTACAAAGCCACCGTCGACGGGTGTAGCAGCAAGCTTTAAGCTCGCAACGTCGGATCCATAGTCGGGTTCGGTAACCGCCACCGCACAGAGAGTCTGTCCTCCAGCAATTTGGGGCAGCCAGCGAAGCTTTTGGGCTACGGTTCCACCCGCTTCGAGCGCCCGAGCAAGGATCTCAGGTCTGGTAATCAACGACCCGCCAGCCCCCAACGATGCTTTCGACAATTCCTCGGTCGCGATAACCATCGCCAAATAGTCGTCGGCGCCGCCGGAGGCGAAGCCTCCGTACTCCTCACGAATCGACAAACCAAAGCAACCGAGCTCGGCGACCCCTTCAATGACGTCGAGCGGCACATCGAGATCTTGGCGATGGATCTGCTCGGCAAGGGGAGCGATCCGGTCGAGGGCGAATCGGCGAAAGGTATCGGCCACCAATTGCAGGTCTTCGGCCAAACGAGCGGAACCAGGATGGTCGGCGGCCGCGGCTACGAAGTCCGCCTCGGTCGCGGCGGCCACAAACGGCTGGGCCGCATTCAATGAGTCGGGTTCGACACCCCAGCTCTGGTGCTGAGACCAGAGTGTTCCACCGAGGTCGGCTAGCACAAGCGCTATGAAGACAAGGGCGAGCTTTTGTTCGGTATCGCCATTCTCGGCGTAACGCAGGGCGACGGGAACCATCGACAATCCGGCCGCCGCGTGCGAGAGCGCATACAAGACCTCTTGGTCGTCGTGACCAGCCTCCCGACGAGATTTGCTGAACGCGATTGCTCTGTCGACAACGGCTTGACCACAGGCGGCCGCGTCGACCGCCTGCAACAGGGTTGCACCGTTGTGGGGTTCACTCACGCCCAGACCATCGCCCCTACGCCGCCATGACGCAAACCAACTACACGAATATGACCAAAACAGGTCTGGCGCAGACAGCTCGATTCTGTTGGGATCTATCGGTGACTGGGAGGGTTTCGCCCCCGCCGCGTGCCCTCTCAAAACGATGTGAGTCGTTTCCCGTCACACCGCCGCTGCGGGCATGTCTGGGGGGATATGCCCGCAGCGACAACCAACGCTGATCTGTCTCGCGGATTGTGTAGTTCTCCAATAGGAGTACGGTGAACCCATGAGTGGTGGCGTACGAGTTGTGCTGGTGGAGGACCACGAGATGGTTCTGGAAA
>CBERPN010000192.1:0-8325 GCA_965524675.1 uncultured bacterium | reverse complement strand
GAGCCTCGGAGAGCGTTTCGACCAAAATATCCATATCGAGGGTGCCCGCATACGCAAAACCCTGCTTATGGTCTGCGATTACTCGAATGCCAACGCCTTGCGATTCAGCGGCGGTGAGCGACTCGATATCTCCCTCGTAGATGCGAATCTCGGTGTCGCGCGAGCGCGCCGCAACAACTTCTAGTTGCTCGGAGTCCTTGGCGAGGGCCAGCACTTTGTCGGCCAGATCCAACAAATCACTCATGCTGCTGTTCCTCCAATCGTGAGGGCGGTCACTCGTAGCGTTGGAGTTCCATCGCCGACTGGAACTCCCTGACCATCCTTGCCGCACGTGCCCGGCGAGCCCATCGCGAAATCGTTACCGAGCATGTCGATGCGGGTTAGCACGTCGGGTCCGTTGCCGATCAGGTTGCCCTCGCGAAGCGGAGAGGTGATCTTGCCATCTTCGATGAGGTATGCCTCCAACATGCCAAAGACAAAGTCGCCGGTGGTGGTGTTAACCTGCCCTCCGCCGAGTTGGGCAACATAGACACCATGGTCGGTTGCTGCGACAATGTCGGCAGGATCATCGGAACCCTCGGCCAGATAGGTGTTGGTCATGCGCACCATCGGTAGGTGCTGGTAGCTCTGTCGACGACCGTTGCCAGAACTCTTGCGACCCTCTTTTCGGGCGCGAAGTTCGTCCCACATGTAGTCGGTGAGAATACCATTCTCGATCAGAACATTGCGCTGGGCGGGGCGTCCTTCGTCGTCGATCGCAAAGGCACCCCACTCGGCGCTCATGGTGCCGTCGTCGATCAGGGTCACCAACTCAGTGGCCACTTGTTCGCCCTTTCGTCCAGCGAACACCGAGGCCGACTTGGCCACAAGATCAGCTTCGAGACCGTGGCCACACGCTTCGTGAAATAGAACTCCGCCGCCACCCGGGCCGACGACGACCGGCATGGTGCCGCTGGGAGCAGCAACGGCGTCGAGTTTCAGAATGGCTCTTCTAGCTGCGGTTCGGGCCAGTTCGGCAACGTCGTGTTGATCAAACAGTTCGAACCCAATGGTGTGGCCGAGCGACTCGCGACCGGTTTGCATGCCTGTATCGCCCGAGGCTACGCACCCGACCGAAAACAATGTTTTGACCTGATCGTCGGTGGCGAGAAGCCCATCGCTGTTGGCGACCAGTATCTGGCGACGACTATCGCCGTAGCGCGCCGATACCTGAGCGACCGCAGCCCCCTCGGCACGAGCTGCCTCATCGGCGGTTCTTAGCAGTTCGACCTTGGTGGCCTTGGCAACATCGGCTGGGTAGATCGACACTTCATTTGGTCGAGGTGCATGCTGACGGGTGAGCGGTGCGCAACTTGTGCCACCGCCTCCGCTGCGGGCGGCCGCAGCTGCGGCTTTGGCGGCCTCGCCTAGCCCCTTCTCGCTAAGGTCGGCGGTGTGTGCGAATCCGGTTGTATCGCCCACGACAACTCGTATCCCTGCACCACGGTCGCGACCCGACGTCAATTCCTCTACCTTGCCATCGTCGAACACTGCCGACGATGAGCGTTTGTCTTCGACGAAGATCTCTGCAAAGTCGCCGCCGGTCGAAAGCGCACGCGAAATCGTTTTTACTATTAGGTCTTCGTCGAGCACGCGGATCTCCTGCACAGGCAATGGTCGAGGGAGGAACTACTTTAACGCCCTTACTCGAACTGGGGACATACCTGGCGTTAATGGCAGCCCTAAACGTTCACGGTCGCGGCGCTAGGGTGGACGGGGAATGAAGTTATCCGTCGACGTCCCCGAAACGACGCTGCTAAATACTCCGAAGCGGCGCTGGTGGCTTGAGGTGTTGATAGTGCTCGGCTTCTACGTCGGGTACTCGATGGTTCGAAATATCTTCGGATCGGCATCGGTGTCACCGCGCGTTGCATTTGACAATGCCGAGCGCATTATCGATTTCGAACAAGCGCTAGGTCTGTTTCAAGAAGAGCGGATTCAACAATGGTTTGGTAACAACCGGCTGTTCTTTCAGTTCTGGAACATTTTCTACGGCACATTGCACTTCGCCGTGACAATATTCTCGATGGTCTACCTCTTCTTTCGGGTGCCCCAGCACTACGGGAAGTGGCGCAATACGTTCGCGACCACCACAGCTCTGGCACTCGTTGGGTTTGCGACCTTTCCGTTGATGCCACCACGTCTGCTGAACGTTGGCGGCGAGTTTGGCGGAACAGCCTTTGGCGGTGGGAGTTATAGCTTCGTCGACAGCGTGGCGGTGCACGGCGGGCTCTGGTCGTTCGATTCGGGCACAATGCAGTCGATCTCCAATCAGTACGCCGCAATGCCTAGCTTGCATGCCGCCTGGGCCACTTGGTGTGCCGTATCGGTAATCCCCTACCTCACCAATCGTTGGGGCCGTCGGTTGCTCGGGTTGTACCCGGTGCTGACCCTGTTCGCCATCGTGGTAACCGGCAATCACTACTGGATCGATGCGGCGTTCGGGCTGTTAATTCTCGGAATCGGGTTCATATTCGGTTCTTCGCTCGACAGGGCCCTTCACAACTTCGCCACCAAGACCACACCGCTCTGACACAGAGGCGCGGTCGCGCGACCGATACGATATTGAAACGACAGCTTTTCAGTCCTTAGAGACTTCTGAGGAATAGGCTGGCGCACCACGCATGGCAAACCTTCTCGATTCCGTTTCAAGTCCGGCCGATCTCCGCGACCTCGACTACGACCAACTCGACCAGTTGGCTGGCGAGATTCGTACCTTCATCGTCGACGCGGTTACCCATGCTGGCGGCCATCTCGGCTCAAACCTTGGGGTCGTCGAGTTGACCTTGGCGCTACACCGTGTCTTTGACTCACCACGCGACATCTTGTTGTGGGACACCGGCCATCAGGCCTACGTCCATAAGATTGTCACCGGGCGCAAGGATCACTTCGGCGATCTTCGTAAACAAGGCGGCTTGTCGGGCTACCCGTGTCGCTCAGAGTCAGAGCACGACTGGGTCGAGAACAGTCACGCCTCCACGGTGTTGTCATATGCGCACGGTCTCGCCACCGCCCAAGAATCCGCAATCGGTGAGGGTCGAAGAATAATTGCGGTAATCGGCGACGGTTCGATGACCGGCGGCATGGCGTTCGAGGGGCTAAACAACCTCGGCCATTCGGGCCGCAACGTCACCATTATCCTTAATGACAACGGCCGTTCGTACGCACCGACGGTGTCGATGCTCAGCGATAATTTGGTCAGGATTCGTTCCAACCCGGTGTACATGCAGCGCCAGGCTCGCATGGAACAAATAGCGCAAAACATTCCTTGGGTCGGCGACCAACTGGAACGGGGAATCGGAGCAACCAAGGCTGCTATTCGCGAGATGTGGGAGCCACCGGCCTTCTTTGAGAACCTCGGCGTGAAGTACCTTGGCCCATTCGACGGTCACGATATCGAGGGTGTCGAGCAGGCGCTCACCAACGCCAAACGATTCGATGGCCCAACGGTGGTCCACATCCTGACCCAAAAGGGTCGTGGCTATGCGCCGGCCGAAGCCGACCGCATCAAAAACATGCACGATATGGGCTCGGTGAAACCGGGCAGCTATACCGCCGCGTTTACCGAAGCACTTATCAAGCAGGCCGAAACCCACCCCGAAATAGTCGCTATTACCGCAGCAATGCCCGACAGCACAGGCCTGCTCCCATTCAGCGAGCGCTTCCCCGATCGCTGCTTCGACGTAGGCATCGCCGAGCAGCACGCAGTGACTGCGGCTGCAGGGATGGCGATGGGCGGACTTCGCCCTGTGTTCGCGCTGTACTCGACCTTTCTCACTCGAGCCATCGACCAGGTGAACCTCGATGTGGGATTGCACGGGCTACCAGTAATCTTCTGCCTCGATCGCGCCGGAATTACCGGCGACGATGGCCCTTCGCACCACGGAGTGCTCGACATGGTGCTCTTGTCGAAGGTCCCTGGCATGACGATTTTTGCTCCGTCGAGCTACCAAGAGCTCCAGGCCATGTTCGACGACGCGGTCGCACTCTGTGACGGGCCAGCCTGTATTCGTTGGTCGAAGACCGCCGCAGTCGATGTACCCGAATCTGAGGTTGGCTCGGGGTTCAGCGCCCGCAAAGCTCGAATGGGTGGCCCCGAGGTCTGCCTCATCGGCGTCGGGAAGATGCTCGCCAGTTGTCTCGAAGCGGCCGAGATATTGGCCGCCGATGGTATCGAAGCCACGGTGTGGGACCCTCGAGTAGTCACACCCCTCGACGACGAGATGATCGCCGATGCAGCGGCGCATAGCGTCGTGCTAACTATCGAAGATGGCCTGCGCCGCGGCGGCATCGGCGACGCAATTCGTGACCTCGTGGCCGAAAAGAACCTCGAAACATCAACCGGACCTGCAACCAAGGTAAGGGTTCTAGGTGTGCCGCTCGAATACGTGCCACAGGGAAACGCCGTAACCATTCTCGAGTCTCTTGGCCTTTGCGCCGACGGCGTTGTCGACGGGGTGCGCGATCTCCTCGATTGAGTCGGTCGACTCAAGCCCTCCCGACCTCGACCAGCTACCCGTCGTTCTCTTCGATCTCGACGGAACACTCACCGACCCCAAAGTCGGAATCGTTACCTGCCTAGAGAACGGCATGAGAGCGGTAGGGCTAAACCCGTCTGACCATGGCGACCTATCCCGCTTCATTGGACCGCCTCTTGACGATACCTTTGCCGGATTCGGACTTAACGACAGCGACGTACAACTCGCGATCGGCGCTTACCGCGAGCGTTTCGCCACTCACGGAATCTTCGAAAATGAGGTGTACGATGGCACGGTCGAGATGTTGCAACAGCTCCGCTCCGATGGCTGGACTCTAGGGGTGGCCACCTCTAAACCAGAACCGTTCGCAGTGCGAATTCTTGCCCACTTCAAACTCGACCAGTGGTTCGGGTTTGTCGCCGCCGCGACCCTCGATGGAACGCGCCGGACCAAAGCCGACGTAATAGCGCACGCTCTCCAACTGAGTGGCCGCAGACCAGGAGACCACGCAGTGGCAAAGAGTGTTGTGATGATCGGTGATCGCCAACACGACATTGCTGGCGCTCGTTCCCACCAGATCAGAACCATCGCTGTTAGCTGGGGTTATGGCGGCCTCGACGAATTGGTGGCCGCAGACCCTTGGCGTATCGCTGGATCACCGGGCGAAATTCCCGACCTTCTTCGCGAGGCGTAGCAGCTTGTCCGGCCGGCGACCAGGGTCTTCTAACCGCCTAGGTGAGCGCGCTGAGGATCTCGTCGCCATAGTTCTCTAACTTGACCGCCCCTACTCCCTTTACACCAGATAGCTCGCCGAGCGTGGTCGGCTGGCGGGCTGCAATTGCTTTCAGTACCGAGTCGTGAAAGATAATGAACGGCGCGATCTTGTCTGCGCGAGCCCTATCGAGACGCCAGCTGCGCAGCAACTCGAATACCGATTCATCGAAGGGTTGGTCGGTGGTCGATGTCTTGGCGTTAGCTTTCGAAGAGACGGGCCGTTTTGATTCGCGGCTTGCTGTCGGCGGCGGTGCGACCGAACTCGTTCGTCCGGCGAGCTCGTCGAGGAACTGTGTGGGCGCTTCCTTGTCGGCTAGTACCGTCGTTGAAATCGACGATCTGGTTATCGCGACATGGAACACCCGTCGTTCTTCTTCCAACTCGGCTAAGCGATGCGGAAAGGTGCCCTGTTCGGCACCCAATACCACCACGTGGGGCCATTCGAGACCTTTGACCCGATGCACGGTCGACAGCAACACTCCTTTGCCCTCGGGTGTTGTCGGCGCGGCGAGTGCGGTTCTAAGCCACGATTCGAAGAGTTTCGGGTCGGGCTGAAGGCCAGCTAAACGACGCAGCGCGTCGAGGTCGTCGGTGTGGGTGGACCGGTCGGCGTTGCCGCGTGAGTCGTCGAGCGTCGTGAGTGCGGTACCGAGACCGACCGTGTCGCGAATATGATCGAGCAGTTCGAGGGTGGTCGCTCCGTTACGAACGCGGCGCGCTAACCCGGCAGCGTCGCTGATCCAGCCGCGTATCTTGTCGGAGTCGCGACTGCTCAACCGTCCGGCTAGCCGCTCGAGCGCTGTGAGGTCGCGGTGCTCAGACATCCATTCGAGCACCTTCCTTGACAGACCTCTCGATGGGCGGCGAACGGTATCGCCAATATCGCTGGGAGTAATTGCATTGGTGTCGCTGGCGATCCGAAGCCAGGCGAGCGACGACCGGATTCCGGTGCGATCCAATAGTGCGGCATCGACGGCGCCGACCACCGGGATGCCTGCATGGGCCAACACGACCTGGGGCACGGCCAACGTGACATTCACTCTCGACAGAATCGCAATCTCGGCTGGGCTTGTCCCGGCTTCGAGCGCGTCGCTGACCGTATCGACCAATTCGCTGGCAACATCTTCGCTGACGAGCACCCGAAGATCGTCGCCCATCGCTGAACGACCGTCGGCCGACCGAATCGACTTCTCTACCCGCTCGCGATTGAACACCAGCAATTTGGTCGCCGCGTCGACAACGCCGGGGGCGCAGCGATAGTTGACCTCGAGCGCATGGCTTTTAGCGCCAGGGAAGAACTGGTCGTACTCGATGAGCCAACGCGGGGTGGCTCCTGTGAAGCCGTAGATTGTCTGATCGTCGTCGCCGACGCCAAATACGTCGGCCCTCGGGCCAGCTAAGAGGCGCACGAATAACAAGTGAGCTGGTGTGAGATCTTGAAACTCATCGACCAGTAACACCTGGTTGGCCCGCTGGGCCTGGTGCCGAGCGATCGGGTCGGTGAGTAGCACCTCGATGGCAGCAAAGATCTGCTCGTCGAAATCTACCGCCGATTTGTCGAGCAGGTGTTGGCGGTACATCTCGAACAGGTCGGCAAAGCCTTCGACATCACCACCATAGGACTCCTCGACCTGGTCAGGGCTGCGAAGCCCAAGTCTCACAGCGGTTAATGCTTCAATCCACACCGCTACCGGATCGGTGTTAGCCCGGCGAGGGAAATCGACCAGGCGATCGAGCGTGGCACGGACATCGCGCTCGGTGATTGTGGTCACCCGCGAACGTCGAGCCGGTATTTTGAACCCGTTTGTACCGTTGAGGATCGACAAAGCCAAGGCATTGAGGGTTCGTACCCGGAGGCCAGGAAGATCGGTGGTTCGGTCGAGAATCTCCAGTTGGGCGCGCTTGTTGAACGCCACCAATGTCAAGGTCTCTACCGGCAGACGCCAATCGCGAAGTAGGTGGCGGGCACGCTCGGTAAGGACGCGGGTCTTGCCCGAACCGGCTGGCGCGATTATTCGCGCCGCTCCACCGGCGTGCTCGACAGCAAGAACCTGATCGTCGGCCAAGTCTGCGGTCGACCTGGCGCTTCCCAGCGTCTCTAGCGAACCAGCGCTGAGCGACACCAAATGAAGGATCTGGTCGGACAGAAGCTGGGGCGATACTGGCCCTCCGTCGAGCCATGCGTCGGCACCGTCGGGGAGAACCACATCGGCCTTTCCGCCTGGCTTTGCGCCAAGCTCGACAGCCCTGCCCGCTAGGCGAGAAGTTAGCTCGCCGTCTCGCAGCTCGGCAGCGTTTGACCAGACGAGGTGGTGAAGCCGTTCGAAATCGAATGAAAAGCTCGGCCCGAGGCGCCAGGCCGGGACCGACGACGCTTCGTTCGAGTCGAACGACAGGCCGTCTTCAAGCTGCACAACAAAGCGTTCACGCTCGTTCCAAAGTGGTTGCAATTGCTCGACCAATGCGGTTGGCGACGCCAACACCGTGGTGTCGATTAGCACTACCGGCGCAGCGGACCACGGCTCGGGGATTGCGTCGCCCGCACGAACCACTAAAGAGCGACCTAGGGGATCAGGGCCCGCACCTATTGGTGCGGGGTCGCTCTCGAATACATCGACCAGTGTGGCCCGCTGGGCAAATGGGGCGTTGCCGTCGCTGGGAGAGGTACTGGGATCGTCGAATAGTTGGTTCCAACCCTCGGGCGCAGAGTCACTATCGAGCGCCAGCCCATCCGCAGCAGTCGCGGCACCACCTCCGGAACAAGCACGAACTTCGGCAACAGATGGATGCGACTTACCGCAATGACCACAACGTATTTCAGGCACCCACCAACACTACGCGCCCGCAGTGACAATTATATCCTTTCTCCGCCTTCGGCTCCGGCGCTCGTCCCTCACAGCTCGACTCGGGTTGCTTTGGCGTCAAGCCAACACCAACTTAAACGCCATCCCGGTGTCCGATGCGTTTCTAATTCCTGGCAAAAAGGTAAACAGCCCAATCGCACACCCAGGATTTAGAGACGTGTCCGACACCA
>CBERPN010000191.1:0-8350 GCA_965524675.1 uncultured bacterium | reverse complement strand
CATGGGCAAGATCGCGGTTCGCGTCCGAGTGGCAGTGGCGTATCTCGCGATCGTCGTTCCTTGAAGGCATCGAGGAACAGACTCCGACCGAGGCCGCCGATCGCATCTTCACCAGCTTCGAAATTACTGAGCCGAGCGCGGCGACCAGGTCGCGGATTGAGCGGTTTATCGCCGAGGCACAGGCAGACAATCGCAAGTGGGCAATTCATCCAAACAGCTTTGTGCTCGGGGCGCTTTGCCCAGAGTTCCAGATGGCCTGAGGAGTAGACGATGCCAGTGAACGAACCAGAATTCGAAGAGATCTACCAAGCGATGTGCCAACCCGATCTGGGTGCCCAATCGGTTGGTCGTCGGCGATTCCTGCAAGGGTCGATCGCCCTCGGCGGGGCGATGGCCTTAGGCCCAACCGTGTTTGCCGATGAGGCTGCTGCGCTTGGAGCCGATGACCGTATCCTGGTCTGCATCTACCTCGGTGGTGGAAACGATGGCCTAAACATGATCGCCCCTCTCGATGAGGGAACCTATTTCGATGCCCGCAATAGCTTGGCGATTAGCGCATCGTCAGCTCATCGCATCGCCCCTAACCGCTACCTGCACCCGAACCTACCGGGACTCGCCGACCGCTTTCGTAACGGTGAGGTCGCCGTAGTTGAAGGCGTTGGGCAACGCGATGATGATCACAGCCATTTCAACGGAGTTGCCACCTGGATGGCTGCCAGTACCGCCCGCGGACCCAACATCAGCGGCTGGCTAGGTCGCTATCTGGACGATGCCGGACATGGCCAACTCGGAGCCATAAACATCGGCAACTCCGGCGTTCCGTTGCATCTGAGAGGACGAGTAAAGGGCGCCACGGGTCTGCCAACGAACGGAAATCTGTTTGGTGCCGACGTCGAAGATCGCTGGGAGGCAGAACTACTGCGGGTCTTCACCGACCTTAAAACCGCCGATTTCCAAAGTGGCGAAATGGCTCAAGCGTGGGCGCGAGAACTTGGCTCGGCGATCGATGTCGCAAGCGAGATCAGCCCGATCTATGAGAACAACCCAGAGGAGCGGGGACTATCGCGCAACTTAAGGCTGGCAGCGAAGCTCATCAACCTCAACCTGGGTGCACGTATCATCGGCACATCGTCTAGTCAGTACGACACCCACGACGACCAGGCACCTCAACACGCTCTCAACCTCGCCGAGTTTGATGCTGGGCTGGACGCTTTCTACGCGACTCTGCGGCCGAAGTACCGCAACCGCGTCGTGATCATGACGTTCTCTGAGTTCGGTCGGCGTGTCGAAGCCAATGATTCGAGAGGAACCGACCACGGTACGGCCGGGCCTATGTTGATGATTGGGCCAGCGGTAAAGGCCGGATTTCATGGGGTTGCACCCTCTCTTCGCAAACTCGACGAGCGCGGCGATCTCAAGCACACGGCTGATTTTCGCGACGTTTACGCATCGGTTCTAAGCCAATGGCTCAAGGCCGACGACAATCAGATTCTCGGCCACTCGTTCGACAAATTCGACCTCTTCGTGTCTCCATCGTCGCTAAAGACGACCACCGGAAGTGGTGGCCTCACCCGCGGAGGAGTCGTCTCGGGTCAGCGGCTACCTCAAAGCCAAGACACGCCGACCCGCAGTGTGCGGCCCAAGTCTCAAGCGCTCCCGGCAAGCGCCTATTCGAGCGATCTAAACGACGTCGTAAACGCGTTCTAGTGGGTTGCTCCTAGACGAACCCTGTCTGCCGATAGGTCTTGGTGGGACGTTTTGAGAGAATTGGCGCGATCTAGATGGCCGCGTCGCTCCTCGCGTTTCGACGGCAACTCGGAGCCGTGCCGCTTCGGATTCGCCTTATCGGGGCGTTTGTTGCCCTAACTTTCGTTCCGTTGTTAGTCGGTGGAGGTATTGGCTTTCAACGCCTCAGAACTGCTCAGCAGAACGACGCCTTGCTCCGGATCGAAGCGCTCGCCAGCAACCAGGTGACAAGACTCTCGGCCATTTATGCCGAACAGATTCGCCTAGTCGACGTCGTTGCAGATGATCCCCAGCTGGAAACTGGATCGGTCGACGCTAACGATATGCGCGACGTAATCGAACGCTACGGCAACGGCGTCGCCGGGCTCGCCTTGTTTGGTTCCGATGGATCGCTGGCTCTCGTGAGCGATTCTTCGATGGCGGGGCGGCTCGAGCGGATCGCCTTCCCCACCGTTTCTGACCGGCCCCTCGGCGGTCGGATCCGGACCCGCAGTGGTCGACCCGTGCATCAAGTGATTGTGGCGCTCAGCAATGGTGGGCGTCTCGATGGTTGGCTCGCCGTCGAGTTCGAGGCCGACCAGATTATCGATGTTGTCAACGACTACAGCGCGCTGGGGGCAAGCGGTGAGACTCTCATTGTTGAGCGGTCGTCGGAGTCGAGCGCGGAGCTATTGTTCGCAACTCGCCATTCGGGTGCCTTAGCTGACTGGAATCGAGACGTCGCTGCAACGACACCGGTAGCGCTGGCCGCAGCCGGAAACCAGGGCTCGCGCCTAGGCGTGCGCGATTACCGCGGACAGGTCGTACTGGCGACCAGTCGAGACATAGAAATCCTCGGGTGGGGCGTGGTGGTTAAGCAGGATCTTGATGAAGCGCTTCAAGCCACAGAAGAGTTTCGGCTGGCGCTGCTTGTAGGACTATCGCTCGGCGTTGGGCTCATTGCCGCTATCGCTTGGTGGGTCGGCCACCGGGTCACCCGCCCGCTAGCGAACCTTCGTGACGTGGCGAATGCGGTAGCTGGAGGCGACCTGAGCAAGCGGGCCCGGGTTCTCAGCGAGGACGAGATTGGTGAGCTCTCTCGCGCGTTCAATATCATGACCAACGAATTGGTTCGCAACGCCGAGCAGGAGATTGAACGGACGACGAACCTGGAGAAAACCAATCGACGGTTGAGCCGCACCGAGAGTCGCACGCGGACCATCCTTGAGACGGCGGCGGAGGGAATTGTCGAGACCGACCGTCTGGGAATAATCACCGGGGTAAACAGGGCGGCGGAACGAATCTTTGGTCGACCCAGTAGACAGCTGCTCGGAGAGTCGATTAACGAGTTCATCGATGCGCCGACGTCGAGAGTCATCGGTCATGTCTTCGTCGTTGCCGAAAGCGCTGAGGGCAACGCGCTCGAAGTTGAGATTCGACGTTCTGATGGTTCGAGTATCCCGGCGCTTCTGGCAGTTAGCCGCATAGCGATCGACTCCGACGTTGCCTTCACCGGCCTGGTTAGAGACATCTCCGAACGGGTCGCATTCGAGCAAAAACTCGAGTATCAGGCCACTCACGACTCGCTCACCGGCCTACCGAATCGCGCCGTCTTGGTCCGCGAACTAGAGCAAGCTCTCGACAGGTCTGCTGAGACACTTTCACCTATAGCGCTCTACTTTCTCGACCTGGACCGATTCAAACAGGTAAATGACACCCTCGGCCACCAAGCCGGCGATGAGCTGCTACGTCAGGTGGTTTCGCGGGCTCGCAACGCACTCCGTCCGACCGACCTGCTTTCACGCTTTGGCGGAGACGAGTTCGTGGTTCTTACCGACGGAGTTCGTGGTGAGCAAGACGCAGTCGCTGTGGGGGAGCGAATCCGCGAAGTCCTCGACGAGCCGTTCATCATCGGCGGTGAAGAGGTGTTCACATCGGTGAGCGTGGGCGTCGTGGTAGCGACTGGTGGAGACGGAATCGACGCCGAGACGTTGCTAGGCGACGCCGACAACGCGATGTACCGAGCCAAAGAGAC
Organism: uncultured bacterium; assembly: GCA_965524675.1. Lineage (GTDB taxonomy): Bacteria > Actinomycetota > Acidimicrobiia > Acidimicrobiales > SHLQ01 > CALLQB01. The sequence continues at coordinate 4,590 of CBERPN010000191.1, read as the reverse complement.
CGGAAGGAACCGGACCGAACTCTTTGACATTGGTATGCGCGAGGAGGCTGTCGAGAGCCACGGCCTTGATATGGCCCTTAGAAAGGCCACCGGTAACGATGATTTGCGCTTCGCATACCAGCCGGTCATCGACGCCAACACCGGCGAGGTTGCTTTCGTTGAAGCCTTGGCGCGATGGGATCGCCCCGGGTTTGGCCCTGTCGCTCCAGATCAGTTCATCGAAATGGCGGAGCAGTCGGGCCTGATCCGCACGCTCGGTCCGAAGCTGTTGATCATGGCCGTCGAGCAGTTGCGGGAGTGGAATACAGAACACCGCGCCTCGCCGGTGGCAATGTCGGTGAACGTGTCGTCGCAGCAACTCACTGGGAAAGGTTTCATTCCTCATCTCCAGGAACTATTGACTGAATCTGGGATCGATCCGGCGACGCTGATCCTCGAGCTGACCGAAACAGCGGTGGTTCGCGACCTCGCGGTGGTGCGAGACAATTTGGAAGCCGCACGAAAGCTTGGGGTCGTGGTGGCGATCGACGACTTTGGAAGCGGCTACTCGTCGCTGTCATATCTAAAGGAATTACCCCTCGATATTTTGAAACTCGACCGAATGTTCGTAAACGAAGTAGGAGAGGAAACCGATTCCTCGATAATCGACCTGGTGGTGTCGATGAGTAAGACGCTTGAATTCGTAGTGGTGGCCGAAGGTGTCGAGACCGCAGATCAGTTCGAACTATTGCGCTCGCTCGGCCTCGACCAGATTCAGGGGTACTGCATATCTAGACCCCTTCCACCGTCCGAGCTCGAAGCCTTCATTTGGGACGGGGCTACAAGGCGAGTTCTGCTACCTTCCGGTGTAGCTGCGCGAGCCTGATCCGAGACACTATTCTCCCGACAGGATTGGGAGGTTTATCGGTGAGCGACAAGACGACAATGATTCCTCAAAGCCCTGAGGAGCTAACGCCGCGATGGTTTTCTGAGGTCATGCGGCCTCCGCAACGAGTAATCGATGTGGCCGTTTCGACCGTTGGGGCAGGTGTCGGCTTCATGGGTCAACTCTTTCGCTGTGAACTCACTTGGGACGTCGGCTGCGCTTCTGACCTTCCCGCGTCGGTCATAGTGAAGATGCCCTCAGCAAATCCGGAGAACCGCGCATTGGGGGAGGCGGTGCGAGCTTACGAGCGTGAGATTCTGCTCTACCGATCGCTTGGGCAGGATCTCGGCATGGCGATGCCGCGTCTTCACTACGCTGCAATGGATCCAGATCCCGCCCCCTGGCTCGAGCCGCCGATCGTGTTTCTTCTCGAGAAGCTTCCAGTCGCCGGGGTGAATTGGTTGCTGATGAAGTTTGTGAAGCTTTCTGGCAAGAGCAGCCGTCGCTATCTTCTGGTGATAGAAGACATCGACGATGCTCGTGCGCCAACCCAGGTGGAGGGAGGCTCTCTCGACGATGCCGAAGCGGCACTTAAGGTTCTGGCTCGCTTTCACGCAGCCAATTGGATGCGACAACAAGCCGTCGACGGGACCCGTCTGATTTGGCCGATAAACCGAACGCCGAAGGCCTACCAGGCGAGCTACCGCCGTAACCGCGATACGTTCGTCGACCAGTGGGGTCCCTCTTTGGGAGCCGAGACCATTGCCTGGCTCGACGAAATCGATCTGCGATTGCCCCAGATCAGCGACGCTTTGGCAAGCGAGCCTTGGACCCTGATGCACGGCGACTTTCGTCTCGACAACGTACTCTTTCGCCCGGACGGAGCGATCGTCGTTCTGGACTACCAAGGTGTTGGCGTTGCACGGCCAGGGTTCGACGTTGCGTACTTCATCACGACTGCACTCGACCCTGCCCACAAGGCTCAGGAAGAGGCGTTGCTGCGTGCCTACCACGACAGCTTGATCGCAGCCGGTGTCACAACCTACACATGGGACGACCTGATCGCCGACTGTACCCATACCAAAGCCTTGCTGGCTCACCGACTGATCTGTGGCCGCGATCTTCTCGACACCGAAATGGACGGTAGCGAGGAGAGCCTTGTCGACATAATGACCAGGCGCGCAATGGGCTGGTTCGCTCCGAGCGCTTGAGCTGAAAGCACCCCGCAGCTCCTACTTCGCTAGGTCGGCGCCTTCCCAGTGCATTTGGTCGATTGGGCCTGGGCCCTGGCCGATCTTCCATTCGACGGCGTTGGCGATGCTCTGTGTCACCCAGGCCTTTGCCTTAGCGATCGCTACGTCGAGGTCGTCGCCATGACCGAGGTACGCGGTAATCGCGGCAGACAATGTGTCGCCGGTGCCGCGGGTGTTGTTGGTATCGATTCGGTCGACCGTAAGGACCCGTCCGTCGCTCAAAGTGTCCGTGCCAGCATTGGTCACGATGGTCAACGCCGCAGCGTCGCCGATCAGTTTTGCTTCATTGTGATTTGGTGTAGTCAGCACAGCGTGCGCGAGCAGTTGTTCGTATGCCGCGATCGTGTCGGCGTGCACAAACGGCTGCCCTGTTCGGTTCACGATCACAGGGTCGACGACCAGATTGGGTAGCCGGTTAGCTTCGGCGAAACCGACGACTACCTCCAGTAGTTCGCTGGTAGGCACCAGTCCAGTTTTGACCGCGACGACCGGAAGATCTTCGAGGATGCCTTCGAGTTGAGCAACTAGCTGTGCTGGCTCGACCGGCCAAAAGGCCCGAACCTCGACCGTTGTTTGCGCGGTCACCGCTGTGAGCGCCGAAGCGCCGTGAACCCCTAGGGCGGCAAAGGTTCGGAGATCGGCCTGTAGACCAGCACCGCCGATTGGGTCTGATCCGGCGATGGTCAATACGACTGGGGGCGTCATCGTGAGACTTGGCGTCCGCTCGACAACGATGTCAGAACTGCTGTGCTAACCATGTCCGCAGCGTATCGGCGACGCGCTCGGTCACGGTCTGAGATGATGGCTGGTATGGCAGAACGTTTTGGTCCGCTCGTTAGCTCAACCTGGTTGCAGGACAATCTGGCTGAGGTGGTCATCGCTGACGTTCGCTGGGGAATCGCCGAGGGCGCCAAGCGCGAGGCGTACCGAGATGGTCATCTGCCGGGAGCGGTCTTTGTCGACCTTGATCTCGACCTTTCCGATCCGCCTGGTGAGAGTGGTCGACATCCTCTTCCCGATCCCGCCGACTTTGCTGCTGCGATGGAGCGGCTCGCCATAACTGAGTCCTCGACAGTGGTGGCGTATGACGACGCTGGCGGAGCGATGGCCGCGGCACGGTTCTGGTTCATGCTCGATTCGCTCGGCGTGGCTGCAGCTGTTCTAGATGGCGGCATTCAGGGCTGGAATGGCGGCCTTGAGGCGGGCGAAGTTGCTTCGTCCTCACAGAGTGGGTCTTTCCCCGCCCAACAGTGGCCCGTGGAGCGATTCGTAGATGTGGGATTCGTCGCATCCAACCTAGATTCGCTCGACCTGCTCGATGCCCGTTCGGCCGACCGGTATAGAGGCGTCGAAGGCGGCATCGACGTCCGGCCCGGTCATATCCCAGGTGCGAATAGTGCTCCGTGGGCCGACAATCTCGATGACGAGGGCAGGTTCCATGTGGCCGGGTTGGAGTGGGGCAAGGCTCAAACCGAGGAGCCGGTCGTGTACTGCGGCTCAGGGGTTTCCGCCTGCCATACACTGCTGGCGCTGCGGCTGGCAGGGACTTCGGGCCGGCTCTACACCGGTTCGATCTCGGAGTGGGCAATCGACCCGAGCAGGCCGGTCGCTCGAAGTTAGCCACTCACGGCGAACTCGGAACAAAGACGGCCGCCATTGCGACAAGATGTGTCCCGAGTCCGGCTTGGCTCTTATTGTTTGGCGGGTTAAGGGATCAAAGAGAATCGGGTGCTATTGGGGATAGTTCGGTCGGGTCGAGTTGATAGCGAACTCGGTCTCCAACCTCTGCAATTATTGGCGACATTGCGACCAACTCGGTTCCGGCTGCGGTGTTAAACCGGATTCGAAAGTGATCGCCTCGAAATTGTTGGGCGCTGACGACGCCCTCGATGACTACGCCAGAGTTCGACGCCGCGCCCTCGGACTCAAGTCTTCGCAGCGTCTCGGTTCGGATTACCGCTTGGCCAGATGGTCCACCGAACAGTTCCCCGTCGACGATGTTTGGGTGGCCCAGGAACCTGGCCACAAACTCTGACCTTGGGTCGCGCCAGATCTCGACAGGTGTTCCAATTCTCTCGATTCTTCCCGAGCGCATCACGGCGACCCGATCGGCGATCGCGAACGCTTCGTCCTGATCGTGGGTTACATGAATCGCCGATTGTTCGAGCGTGTTGAGAATCGAGCGAACGTCGACGGCTAGGCGATCGCGCAGCGCTCGGTCGAGCGAACCTAGCGGCTCGTCGAGCATCAACAGTCTTGGTGCTGGAGCCAGCGCTCGCGCCAAGGCAACCCGTTGCGCTTCACCTCCAGACAACGAGTCGATTCGCCTAGCTCCGTAGCCGGAGAGGTCGACCAATTCGAGCATGGCCTCGGTTTGTCGGTCTCGGCTCCGTCGATCGCACTGCTTCATTTCGAGACCGAAGGCCACGTTGTCGGCCACGTTGCGGTGGGGAAATAGTGCGTGATCTTGGA
>CBERPN010000190.1:0-8378 GCA_965524675.1 uncultured bacterium | reverse complement strand
GTCAAGGTCAAGGCAGCGCCAGTGAGGATCAACCTGGTGAAGGGGATGGCGAAGCTCGATGGAACATCGAAGTCGAGCGGATCGAGAATCGTAAACGGAATGCCTTGGTTTTCGAGAGCGTTCGGCTCGTTCGACTTGTAGACCGGCAGCGCATCGATTCCTAATGCAAGGTGGTCGGCCGGGTTGAACCCGTCGAGCAGTACCTCTTCGAAGCAGCCGCGGTCGGCGCCGTCTAGGGCAATAGCCGCCTGCAACGAATAGGGAAGGTCGCCCTTGATACCTACCAGGCCGCCACAGAGGTCTGCGAAACGGGTGGCCTCGCTGCCCTCTGGAAGCACGATGGCTTCAATAGCTGTGCGTCCCCAGTGAAGCAGTGCCACCAGGTCGCCCTCGCCAGCCACGTTGTTGTTGACAAGCTCGCTGAACGAGCCGGCAGAACTCATCTGGGCTTGACCCTCGATTACCAATGCACCGTTCGATGGCGCAAAACCCGGCTGAATCTCGACGTCAAGGCAAAGCTCTTCAAAGAATCCCTGAGCATCGGCGGTGATTATTTCGACGATCCCAGCCGCTGCGGCAAAGTCGAAGCCCGTCACGAACGTAATCGTGCCAACATCGCTGTTGGCCTGGCAGCGTTCATCGGTAGTAAGCGATGAGTCACCCGAGGTTCCTGACTCGGACTCGCCGTCGCTGCTACAAGCAGCAGCGATGAACGAAAATACCAGCAGCAACGCCAGCACTCTTAGAAATTTCGTGGACATTACAATCCCCTCCTGCGGCCTAAGGCCACCATTATTGGTTGTCTTCATCTAAATTGCCGAGCCGTTAACTCCGTCGGGCCACGCTTCGCGGTAACGCTTCACAAGCCAACGATTGAACTGAATGTGGCTTTCTTCTTGCCACGAATAACGGCCGCGCGGCGCGAACCGCGAGCGAAGGCCGTTCTGAACCTTGGTGGTCGCATCTTGATCTTGCTGAACAAACACCTGAACCCCTGCGTCGGACAATGCCAGCTTCTCGTCGAACAGCGGATCGTCGAGTGCCGAGGGGTGAAAGATATAGCCAATTTCAACGTCGATGGTTTCAGCACTGGTTGGACGTACCAGAAAGAAGAAGCACTGATCGGGGGCAGTACCGAAACAAAGGGTCGGCGGCATCAGCGCAAAGGTTGAGCGGGTGCGCTCTTCTTCGGTGAGATTCGGGAACACCGGCATTATCACCCGGTGCGTGGCGTTGAAGCCACCGTCGATGTGGGTGTATCCCGAGGTACGAAACACGACGTTCGAGTCATCGGCCCAAGGCACCGGGAACCCCGACATGCTCGACGGGCAGAAATCCTGAACAAACTGGTGGAGACGGTTGGCGTGGTATCCGTCGTTGAAGTTCTCGAACATCACCTTCCAGTTCCACGGCATGGCCTCAAGTGTGAACGTTCCGGGACAGATCGCGTTCTCGAGGTCGTAGTGTCCGAGAAAGGGGGTGTAGCGATCGAGAGTGGGGGCTAGCGGGCTCGCCTCTGGGTCGAAATTGACGAACACAAAGCCCTGCCACTGTTCGACCAACAGCTGCGGCAGCGCCCAATCGCCCTTGTCGAAGTCGGCGGTTCGTTCCATTGCCGGAGCCCCCAACAAGCGTCCGTCGAGGCCGTAATTCCAATGGTGATACGGACACTTAAAGGTGCTGTTGTTGCCCTGCCCTTCACACACCTGCATCGCTCGGTGCTGGCACACCGCCGACAGACAGCGCACCTCGCCCGCCTTGTCGCGGCTGACGATGAGAGGCTCGTCGATCAGGGTGACGGTGAACCAGTCGCCGGGGTTTGGGATCCTTTCGGCTCGCCCAACACACAACCATTCGCTGCTGAACAGTGCCTTCTTTTCAAAATCAAGAAACTCTTCTGATGTGTAAAGCTCGGCAGGCAACGTGGCGGCCACCGAAACGTCGCCTACCGAATCGCCGAGGCTCTGCAGCAACTCGCTTGTGAGGATGCTCAACTCAGACTCTCCTTCAGGATGAACTTTCGAATTTTGCCAACGCTTGTGCGGGGTAGTTCGTCGAGAAATATAACGTCGCGTGGAATCTTGGCCTTGGCTAGGTTTTCTCCACACCAGGCTGTGAGGTCGTCGATGGTTGGTGGGCTAGCGGAATCGACTGGAACGACAAATGCTACGGGCACCTCATCGAAAATGGCGTCGGCGGCCGCGATAACGGCGGCCTCGAATACCTCTGGGTGAGCGGTCAGCACCATTTCGACCTCGACCGTCGAGACATTCTCGCCAGCTACCTTTAAGACATCGGATCGTCGACCATCGAAGAAGAACCGTCCAGCGCGGCGGTGGGCGCGGTCGCCGGTGACGAACCAGTCGCCGCGATAGCTGGCCTCGGTAGTAGCGGGATCGTCGAGGTAGCCAGCGAACAGTGTGATCGCACGAGTACCCCTCACGACAATCTCGCCAGTATCACCGTAGTTATCCTCGGGCAATAATTGACCCTCATCGTCGTGAAGATCTACTTCGCAGCCAGCGGTGACATAGCCCATCGAGTCGGCACTCGCTCCGCCTGCGCTTTCGGTTAACACCGCTGGAATCGTTTCGGTCATGCCGTAGAGCTGGCGGGGGCTACACCCAAGCCAGTCGCTGATCAGCTCGTATTGCTCGTCGGCTAGATTCTGAGCGAACCAGCAGTGTCGAAGCGCCACACCTTCGACCTTGGCACCGCGGGCAAGAATCATTCGAATAGGTGCCGCGAAGAGGCTTGCGCATGTGGCCTGATGCCGCTCGGCCTGAGCGAGGAACCCGCTGGCCGAGAAGGTGTGCATCAGGGCCACGCTGGCGCCAGCCCAAATGGCCGAAGCGAACGAATAGTACTGGGCGTTGGCGTGAAATAGGGGCAGAACAACGAGTTGGCGATCGCTTGGCTCGAGCTCGCAAGCACTAGCCATCGTGTTTCCGGCAAAGGCGTAGTTGGCCTGTGTTACCTCAACCCCCTTGGGTTTGCCGGTAGTACCGCTGGTGAACATCACCGCGGCCCGGTCGGTGAGTTCGATTTGTGGCCAGTCGCCGAACTCGATCAATGGGAACTGTTGAAACCCGACGTCAGCCTCGTCGACTAGCACCACCGGCATCGCCTCGTCGGCGGCGGCCCGGTATAACTCGGCTCGTTCGGTTGAGCAGAAGCCGATCGTTGGCTTGGTCCTGGAAACATGATCGGCTAGTTCTGGCTGTTTCGCCATTGGATCGGACGGCACTATCCAAGCACCCAAGCGGATAGTCGCTAGCCAGAGCGCCACGAAAATGGGTGAGTTTGTGAGAGCTAGATGAACCGACGAACCGGGTTCGACCCCCCGATCGACAAGAGCGCTCGCCACTCGCGACACCACACCGTCGAACTCTTGGTAGGTCCACTCAGTCGCCGAACCGTCGGGTCCTTCGAACACCAAGAAGCTGTGCGACGAGCGGGCCGCTACCGTACGCGACCAGACCTCGGCGAAGCTGATCGCCTCGTTCCACACGCGCACCACTACTGAGCTTCTCCGTAACCGCCGCCGCCGGGAAGTTCGAGCCGAACTACATCGTCGCCATCGAGAGTGATTCGGGCTTGGGTTTGCACAGCCTCACCGTTGACCTTGAAGCTGCCCGCTGAGCCGGGTTCTCCGCCAAACACTCCCTGCGGCGGCTCCGACAACCGACTGGTTACGGCGTTGAGCTGCCAAGGGCGATCGGTTGCGACCGAAAACTCGATGGTCTGGCCGAGACCGCCAATCTGTGCGCCCTCGCCGCCCGAACCGCGCCGCAACGACTTCTCGCTAAAGCGAATTGGAGCCGAAGCTTCTACTACCTCGATGGGCACGGCCGACACTCCAGTCGGGTACGAACAGGCGCTCAGCCCCGGCTTAGTCGCTCGTGCACCGACACCGCCAGCGTAGGTGAACATCGCGGTGATAAAGGGGCTGCCATCGTCGTGGTTGCCGTTCACTTGCATAGTCCAGACGGCACCCGATCCTTCGGCCATCGACTCTTCTGGCTTGATCTGAGCAAGCGCCTTCAACAGCGCGTTTGGCAAGAACATGCCAACTACATGGCGCGCTGTGCCCGGTTGCGGAAGCACCGCGTTAACAATGGAGCCTTCGGGCGCCTCGACTTTGATGGGGGCCAAGCTGCCGTGGTTGTTGGGGATGTCGGGGTTAAGAACCGATCGCACAGTGAACGTGGTGTAGGCGTGGGTGTAGTTCTTCACCACGTTGATGCCCCACGGGCTCGCTTCGGACGTGCCTGCATAGTCGACGGTGATCTCGCCTGCCGCGGAATCGACCTGTACCGAACAGACGATGTCGATGAGGCTCCCGTCGGCAAGGTCGAGGATCGCGCTCGCGTCGTAGCTGCCGCTTGGCAACTCGTTAATGCTGGCGCGAGTGGCAGCTTCTGACCGATCGATGATCTCATCGGCAAGGGCTTCGATGTCGCTGAGGCCAAAGCTGTCGCACAGCGTGGTCAACCGTTGAGCCCCAACCGCACCTGATGCCATCTGCGCGTGGAGGTCGCCAGCCATGTGGTCGGGTTGGCGCACGTTCGAGAGAATAAAGCGCCAAACGTCTTCGTTGCGTTCGCTTACCGACACTCCGTCGTCGTCGGTTCGGCCCTTCATCAACTTACAGATGGGGATCCACAAACCTTCCTCAAAGACGTCTCGGCCACCAGCTCCAATGCCGTAACCGCCGACATCAGTGTGATGAATCGTCGACCCGAAGAATGCGATCACCTCGCCGCTATGCCACGCCGGAACGAGCACGGTCACGTCGAGCAGTTGACCCGCAGTCTTGTAAGGATCGTTGGTGATTAAAACATCGCCCTGCACAAGAGTCTCGATGGGAAACTCCTCCAGCATGCTCGCTGCACCAATGGCGAGGGAGTTGATGTGGCCGGGCGTTCCGGTGACGGCCTGGGCAACCATTCGGCCGCGTTTGTCGAACACTGCGTTGGCGAGGTCGCCCGCTTCACGAACAATGGGGCTAAATGCAGCCCGCTGCAATGCACGGGCCTGCTCGTTGACCGTAGAGATCAGAGACTGCCAAAGAATCTCCAACTCGACCGGATCAAACGCCGACGCGGTCGGCTCAGCGATTGTCATGATGCATTCCTCTGCTCGCTACCGCGAGCGTCTCCAACGTGGCTATCGCGGCTGGCGACGAGGCTTCCGTCTGCGGATACCTCAACCGACCAGCCAGGGCGAATCACCGATGTTGTCTCGCGTTCCTCAACCACCGCCGGCCCCAAGAAAGTGGCGCCAGCGCCGAGCTGGTCGCGTTTGTAAACCGGTGTATCGATCGGCTCTTCGCCGCGGCCAAACACCATCGGGCGGGTTCCGGCTGGTCTTGCTGGTCCGGGGGTGGATTCGAGGGTGTTGTCGGGCTCGACCACAGTGCTCGAAGCAATGGCCGACAAGCGCCAGGTGACGATTTCGACCGGCACGTCGGGAATCGCCATGCCGTAGATCCGTTGGTACTCCGTCTCGAATGCACTGGCGACATCACTGTTGGCGGCTGGCCAGCTATCGCCCTCGCCCACCCAGATTGTGATCTCGTTGCCCTGTCCGGCGTAGCGGGCATCGACTCCGTAGCGAAACACCACATCGCCCTCTGCGACACCTGCCGCTAACAGCACGCGACGGCCCTCGGTTCGAAGTTCGTCGAGCAACCCGTCGCGTTCGCGCTCGTCGACGGCGTCGAGCAGCCGGGGAAGCGACCTAGCAAGATCGATGCGCACCGGCGAGACCAGCGTCCCGAAGGCGGAGAGCACGCTGGCGTTGACGGGAAAGATCACTCGATCGGACTCGAGCAGGTCGGCCACTCCGCAGGCGTGAACCGGACCAGCGCCACCGAAAGCCAGCACGGTGACGCCGCGGAGATCGATACCCTGCTCGACGCCGTGCATACGGGCGGCCGCCGCCATGTTCTGATTTACAACCTCGTGTACCCCGGCCGCGGTATCGATCGCCGAAAGGCCTATACCCTGCGCCACGGACGCCACTGCATTGTCGGCCAACGATTTGTCGAGAGGCATGTCGCCGCCGAGAAAGGCTGCTGGGTCGAGCAAGCCCAGCACTACGTCGGAGTCGGTAACGGCGGGGATCGTGCCACCGTTGCCATAGCTGGCAGGACCCGGATCGGCTCCAGCCGAATCGGGGCCAACCTTGAGCAACCCGAACTGATCGACTCGGGCAAGACTGCCGCCGCCCGCACCAATCTCGACCAGGTCGATCGACGGAACCGAAACAGGAAACCCAGAGCCCTTCTTGAACCGGTAGGCACGGGCCACCTCAAAAGTGGTTGTGATATCGGGTTCACCATGTTCGATTAGGCAGGCCTTAGCGGTGGTGCCACCCATATCGAAACAGAGCATGCGCTCCTCGCCCATGCGACGAGCAAACCAGGTACCGGCCAAGGCGCCAGCGGCAGGCCCGGATTCGACGAGGCGAATCGGCCCTCGAGCCGCATCGTCAGCAGCGACGACTCCCCCGTTTGACAGCATCATTAACACCGCTCCGCCAAAGCCTTCCGCAGCTAACCACTTCTGGAGTTCGTCGAGGTAAGGACCGATGACGGGCATGGTGGCGGCGTTGCAGGCCACCGTGATCATGCGCGGATACTCTCGAATTTGCGGAGCGATTTCAGCAGAGATGCAAACGGGTAGTTCGAGCGCGTTTCGGAGGTAGTCGGCAACCCGCTGCTCGTTGCTGGGATTTACATATGAGTTGAGCAAGCAAATCGCAACCGATTCCAGATCTGCTGCTCGCAACTCGTCGGCTAGGACTCGGAGCGACCCGTCGGTCGGGTCGAGCAGCACCGTGCCATCGGCCGCAGTTCGTTCGTCGACTTCGAAGGTCAGGTCGCGCGGAATCGGCGGATCGGGAAACTCGATCTGAAGGTCGTACATGTCGTAACGATGTTCGTCGCGAATCAGCAGCGTGTCGCCGAATCCCTTGGTGGTTACCAGCCCGGCTCGGCCAATCTTGCCTTCGATGAGAGCGTTAGTGATGAGAGTCGTGGCATGGACGATCGGAGCGGTGATGTCGCTGGGAGAGACTCCTGCGTTCGCAAGTAATTGGGTTACGCCGGAGCGCACGCCATCGAGCGGGGCTTTCGGGGTGGTGAGCGTCTTGTCGACAAACACTCGCCCCGTTGCGGCATCGAGCAGAACCACATCGGTGAACGTTCCGCCAATATCCACTGCCAGGCGCCAGTCGGGCGCACTCATTCGGCCTCCCTGAGATCATCTCTAGGCGGCGAGAACACATCGAGGATCCAACACTCGTCGTACTCGTCATCGCCAACAAACACACTGTCGCCATGCCATACGCCCGGCGCCGCAAGATAGAACTCGTTCTGAGCGAGCACGGCTCGGTCGTCGCTGTCTTGGTCGCCTATTCGAAAGTCGAGTCGACCGCGAGCGATGATGCCAAGTTGTTCATGTTCGTCGTGTTTGTGAAGAAACGATCCGCTCGAACCTCCGGCGATTCGCCAGAAACACAGCTGAAGATTCAAACCGGTTATCACCCGTCGGCGAAAGCCCGGTCGATCGGTCTCGTGAAACGCCTCGTCGTCGTAGAAGTAGCAGAACTGATCCGTTAGCTTCACTTAGCGTTGAGCCCGTCGCTAGCGAAGCGGCGGGTTTCGGCTTCGAGATCTAACGGGCGAATGATCGCCTCACTGGCCTCGTCGCCCCAAGTATCGGCTGGGGTCAACCACATAACCTCGAACTCCAGACCATCGGGGTCTTTCGCGTAGAGGCTCTTATTGGCACCGTGATCGGAGGCTCCGATCAACGCCCCGGCTTGTTCGAGGCGGTCGCGCATCGCAACCAGATCGGCGAGCGTTTCGACCTCCCAGGCGATGTGGTACATGCCAACGGTGCTTCGGCCAGCCTCGGAAGACCTCGCTGCGGCACCAATGGTAAAGAATGCAATGTCATGATGATTCGACGAGGCGCCTCCTCGCATGAACACGAATTGGCCCGGCTCGTCGATGACGGTTACGAAGCCAAGAACGTCGCTATAGAAGCGTTGGTGAGCGGCCGCGTCTCGCACGTAGAGCACCGCGTGGTTCATTCCTCGTATGAGCGACAACGCACTCGCCTTCCTTTTGGGCTGATGGTCAGACCATAGCCTTGCTGTCAGCCTATACCCAGAATATTCGTCGGGGAGGGGCTGCACAGCCAGTTTGGTCGGTCAACCTGCGACGATCTCGGCGAATCGACGGCGCCACTCGACCGACGGCTTATCGGACTGGACACTGGCCAGGTCGGTCTGGCCGAGTGGTAGCGAGCCTGGTACCTGCTCGAGCATCAGCTTGTCTTCGGCACCGATCGCTCGATCGAACGAGA
>CBERPN010000189.1:0-8389 GCA_965524675.1 uncultured bacterium | reverse complement strand
GCTTTGGACAGGCGGATCGCCAACCAAGATCGTGATCGGCCTTGCGCTGACCACACTGGTCTGGAACCTCGACCTCAAAGCGAAGTCGGCCTAGCCGAGACAGTGTGGGCTGTGCACCGTGACGGTGTTCCGGCCAGACTAGATTTTCGTACCTGGGTGATCGGTGAGTGAGAGCACGAACATTACTTGCCGCTCTACAAAGTCATCGTCGAGCGGTTCGAATCCCATCAGGTGTCGAAAGAAGAACCCTGCTGCAAACTGTTCGGCCAGTTCTGCGGGATCAAACGTCTCAGCTATTTCGCCTCTACCGATTGCGCGCTTGAACACTTCGCTGACCAGTTCTCGACGCTGGCGGGAAAATTCTTGCTGAGCTGACTTCAGATTTTCATCGTGGGCAGCCGAGCCAATCAGCGATGGCAGGACTTGACCCCAATTCTCATCACTGAGGCCCGAAACCAGCTCTGCACCGAGAGCCCGCAACTCGTCTTCCAATGAGCCAAGATCAGGATTGTCGGTGAATGAGCACATGATCTCGAAAGCGGAGATGAACAGCTCGGCGCGGTTCGGCCAGTTTCGATAAATCGTGGAGCGGGCGACGCCGCTGCGTTCGGCGATAGCCTCGATGGTCGTCCGCTCGAACCCTTGCTCGACCAGCAGATCGAAGGTCGCAGAAATTACGAGCTCACGAGTTCGGATGATCCGAGGATCTACATCGGTAACGTTCTTTTGCGGCACTACCGAAGTCATAACAGGAATCGCTGGTCACGATGAATCGGGTTCGACCGCCGGTGCTGGTTCAGCGCCCTTTGGCGGGTAGCGAAGTGCAACGATGGTAGCCACGATGAGCCCGGTCGCGGCCGCGACGTAAAACGCCAGCCTCATGCCGTCGACGAAGGCGATCTGCGCTGGCTCGATGAGTTCGGGCAAGTTGGCCTCGGCGGCAACTCGGAATGCTCCTCCAATCCCGTCGCGAGCGATGTCGGCGAGGTCGGGTGGAAGCGCTGTCACCGCATCGTCGACACCCGACTGGTATCCGCTCGACAGCAGCGTGCCCATGACCGCAATTCCAATTGCCCCACCAATCTCTCGGGTGCTGTCGTTCCAAGCCGAACCAACCCCGGCCTTGCTCGGCGGCAGCGATGACACGATGGCTTCTGACGCGGCTGGCATTAGCAACGCCATACCTGCGGCTAGCAGCGCTATGCCCACCCCGGCGAAGATGAACGGAGTATCGACCTTCAGCTGGGCAAGGACCAGGAATCCGACCGTCTGGAGCGCGAACCCAGCCACGATCACGCCGCGTTTTCCGAGTCGGTCGGCGAGCGCTGGACTACGCGGGGCCACGACGATCATGGTTAGCGCGAACGGCAGATTACGAACACCGGCCTGGAGCGGCGAGTGCCCCTGGGCGAACTGAAAATACTGCGTAATTAGGAAGAACATTCCGAACATCACTGCGAAGGCGGCCGATATCGTCAGGCTTCCGAGACTGAACGGTGCCCGGCGGAACAGCCGGGGATCGAGCATAGGGTGCTCGGTGCGGCGCTCCCAGAGGATCCAGCCAGAGAGCAATACTGCAGCGGCAACAAACCAGCCGACGGTGCTGCCCGATGTCCAACCGGCCTCGCCGCCCTCGATGATCGCGAACACGAGCGAACCGAGGCCTGCTATCGAGAGTGCCGACCCGATCGGATCGAGAGGAGTCTTAGCGGCATCGCGCGAAGTGGGTACGAAGGCCATGATAAGAAGCCCGGCGACTATCGCTATTGGTACGTTTACGAAGAAGACCGAACCCCACCAGAACTTCTCCAACAGCGCCCCTCCACCGATGATGCCGATTGCTCCACCTGCACCCGCAAAGCCTGCCCAGATAGCGATCGCTTTGGCTCTTTCGTGGGTTGGGAACACCGAAACGATGATGGACAGGGTGGCCGGCATGATCAGCGCGGCACCGATTCCCATCGACGCTCTGGCGATGATGAGCATTGTGGGATCGCCCGACTGCGATGACCAGACGGCGCCCGCGATGAAGACTCCGAGGCCGGTGAGCAGGGCACCCTTGCGGCCGTATCGGTCGCCGATGGCTCCAGCGGGCAGCAATAGACCGGCGAACACCAAGGCGTAGCTATCGACTATCCAAAGTGTCTCGGTGGCGGTAGGGCGAAGGTTCTCGGAATCGCGATATTTAGCGAACTAACTCCGGCGACTACCAGGATCAGACAACTGCACATGATGGCGAGAATCTGCCAGCGACGTTCGTGACCAGAATCGGTATCCGGGGTACTTGATTGACTATGCAACACAGTGGCGCACTATAAGACAGTATGTTGTATAGTGCAACCTATTCCAAATCTGTGGTGGCTGGAGCACCGTGACCGTGCTCCAACAAAAAATTTTGGTTGCAGATCTAGGCGAACATTGCTGCGGTGCGCTCTATTAGCTCAGCGGCGCCTTCTGCTTCGAGTAGTGGTAGTTGAAACTCGTCGATCTCGTTAGCGGCCATAAGCTGGGCAACTTCGGCGGCGCAGTCGCTAACAGTTCCAGAGATGACGAATGACGAAACCCAGTCGGGGTTGACGAACCGAGCTGCTGCACGAGGACCGCCCTCGGCTAACCCGGCACGAATTTTGGCGGTATCGGCTTCGGTCATGCCGATCAGTTCCTTCACCTCGACCGGGGAATCGACGAGACGAAAGGTGAGCTGGGCCCGGGCATCTTCTATTTCCTCGTCGGAGGTTGCGATCATGGTCGAGTAGCTGATCCGGAACGGTCGTCCCGCAGATGCCTCGCGCAGTAAGCGAGCATGTCCTGCCAGTAAATCCTTGTGGATATAGCTCAGATTGAAGCCGTCGGCCACAGCCCCGGCGAGTGCGGTCATGTTCGGCCCACGACCAGCGATGATGATGTCGATGTCGGACCGTGCGTAGCCAATCGTGGCGTTACTGAACGAGAAAGCGTGGCCTTGATGATCCACCCGCTCGCCTCGGAAAAGGGCGCGAAGTGTGTCGATCATCTCGGCAACCGCTGTGACCGGCTTGCGTCGTTCGATTCCGAGTGGCCCGAGAGCCAATCCTCCGCCTGCTCCTAGTCCCAGAAAGGTTCGCCCTCCGCTGAACTCGTCGATCGAGGCGATGGCGGTTGCGGTAGCCCCGGGATGGCGGACGAACGGGCTGGTAATGCCGGGTCCAAACGGAATTCTCTCGGTTGCTGCGGCCATCGCGGTGAGGGTCACAAACACGTCGCGTGTGCCCAACCCCTCGTCGGCAACCCAACACCGCGTGTATCCAAGACTCTCGGCGAACACGGCGAGTTCGACTATCTCGCCAACCGGAGCGGAGGGCATAAGGGTCACCGACACTGGAACTTTGCTCATGGTTGTCACGCTCCCAGCTTCGCGGCACGCTGTCGAATATGGGTAAGCGGCCGCCCGACCGGCCCACGAAGATCGCGACGGACGACATCGGCTGTGTTGCGACCTGCCGCCCCAAAGATTCCCGCCCCTGGGAAGGTACCCGCGCCGGAAAGGTAGAGCCCTGCGATCGGCGAGCGATATCGGGTGAGTTCACGCCGCTGGCCTACAAGCGCAGCTAGGGGCGAGCCAGCGTAGGAGGGTGTGTGCCCTCGGTGCATCGAGAACTCGGCTTCGTAACGGTCGGGGGTCATCGCTCGGCGAGCCGTGATGGACTCCACCATGCCGGGTTCGACGAAGTCGGCCCAAAGATCGAGCCAACGATCGGGCTCGGTCGAGTTCGGCCAACCTCCCTTGAGAGCGTATGGAGTGAACAACACCTCAAGGCTGAGGATGTGGCCACCATCGCTGGTCAGCATTGTCGGATCGAGCACCGAAGGAACATTCACCAGCAGGGTTGGCTCGGCAGCCACCCGACCAGCACTTCGCCCAGTGTGAGCATCGGCCAGGGCATCGCGACTGGGAGACACGATCGTCGTCGGTTCAAAGATATCGATTCCCGGGAACCTCTCGGAAACAAGATCGGTCGAGCGATAGCGCGGGCGCTCGCTCAGCACGGCATCGATCTTCGACTCGTAGCCATCGCCCACCGGTTGGGCTCGCCACCTATCTACCAGTCGCCTTGCTGCTGGCGGAGCGCTGTCGATCCAGTCGACGAACACTCGCTGAGGGTCACATGCCGCAACGACAACGTTCGACCGCAGCTCTGTTCCGTCGGTGAGACGCACCCCACGGATCTGGCCATCGCGAACCACCAGTGAATCGACCCGCGCCGCACACCGGACCGTTCCTCCGGCTGCCTCGAAACTGGCGCGTGTCGCATCGGTTAAGGCCCCGCTGCCACCTTTGGGCCGGCCGGTTTTGATCAGGTGTCGCGAGGCGTAACTCAGCGCCGCTAGGCCAGTGCCAGGAGTAGCGGGATGGACCCCCCAAACCGTTGGACCGGTACTGATCGCCGGCATCGTGACATGCCAGTCGTCGAAGTAATCTGCGAAAACGTCGTCGACACTGCGGCGCGACCAGTCGAGCAGGCGCGCTGCTCCCACGACCCGTCGTGACAATGCACGAGCGATCAGTCGCGAAGCGCTCGGTTTCGTGCTCGCCATATCGAGAACCAGTTTGGCCACCGGCATCGCATCGCGAAGGTAGCAGCGGTAGCCCTCGACCTGTGATGGATACGAGATGTTCAACGAGTCGAGCATCCGCTCGGTTTCGTGGAACACCAGCCAGGGGTCCGACCCGTCGTAGTACATGTTGACGCCGCCGGCATCAGGTTCGAGGTATTGCAACCCGAAGCTTTCCAACTCAAGCTCATCGATGACCGGCATCGCCCGGATCATGGTGTGATCGCAGTTGCAGATGTTAAAGCGCGCACCCAAGTCGGAGACTGTCGAGGCACACCCGCCCACGTCGTCGCGCGCTTCTAGTAGAAGCGTTTCGATGCCAGCTCGGGCGAGGTATGCGGCGCAGATCAATCCGTTATGACCAGCGCCGACAACAATTACTTCCGACATTCGCCTAGGGCCTCTAGTCCCACTCGGGATCGAAGGCTTCCTCACCAGTATCGATATACCGGGTGTGCGAAACCATCTCGCTGCCGTTCACCACATGGAGTTGGTATCCCCGCGGGTCGAAGATCACCGCGGGCTCGCTCACCGGTCTTAGGTCGAGGTCGATGTGGTGGACCGTCGATAGGCAAACCGATGCCGTAACGCCAGCGACCGTACCAATTATCGGTCGGTGAAAGTGGCCGCTCAGTATTCGGATGATCCGTGAAGAGTGGTCGGCGATGACAGCGCGCAAGCCGTCCACGTCGCGGAACCCCTGTTCGTCCATCCAGGCGATGCTGGTTGTGAAAGGTGGGTGATGCATGGCGAGGATTACCGGCTTGGTAGTCGAGCTAAGGGTCGAGTCGAGCCATGCTCCGCGCTCGTCGTCAAAGGCCGCGCCGTTCTGGCCTGGGTCGATCGAGTCGAAGCCAATCAAGGTGGTGTCCTCGATGTCGAGCACCCAGCTGGCATGTTCGCCGTCGGCCCACGCCATGTCGGGGAAGGTCTGTTTCATCAGCGCCCGATCGTCGTGGTTGCCCACCATGGGAAAGAACGGTATCTCTAGCGCACTGGCGAGTTTCGCCAACTCGGTGTACTGCTCCGGATAACCCCAATTGGTAAGATCGCCCGTAGCGACGACCGCGTCGGGGCGAGGGTTCTCGCTGTTGAGCGACTCGATCGCCTTGGCCAGCATGGCGTTGTTGTCGACGAACTGCTTTTCGCCGGGGGCGAGAATATGGGTGTCGGTTATCTGCGCAAGGATCACACCGCCGATTCTGCCACGCCAAGCCAATCCAACCGAACTGGTCGGGCCAGCGGACCCTATAGGGGCCACCTGCCCGACCAGAACGAGGGGGCTAGGCGATGACGTTGCTTAGCGACGCCAGCAGATCGTCGGCCGGGCCAAACACCACGTCGAGTGGCCAGATCCCCAGTTGCTCTCCGCGCCATGGTTCCAGCAGCTCTACAAGCTCGGTGGCGATTTCTCTATGGTCGTTCTCTATGGCGAATCGCCCGAGAACAGCGAGCGAGGTATGACGGTGTCGGTTGTTGGGTCGGCCTCTGATGTAGCGCAGGAGTTCTTGAGCCTGCTCCGCTAAGGAACCGTCGCTGTCCTGACGCATATGCCAAAACAGTTGGTAGGCCGCTCCACACTCAAAAGGTGTCGCCGAGATTGTCATCTGGAGCATTCGCTTGACTACCGATGTGTCGGTTTCGTGCCCGTCCAGCAAGAGCTTCCAGAGAGTCGCCATCTCGGCGGTGAACTGATTGGTAAGAATGGGCATTAGTGAGGTCGCGAGAATCGGCTCGCCGTGATCGGAGTGCTTCGCCGATTGATACAACACGAATCTCGCCAGTTGCGCGAAGTCGTCCACTGAGTCTGGTAAGAGCAACTCGGTAAGTTCCTGAAATTCAGCGAAGCCTCTCAATGCTTCGGAGAATCTGCCCCGCTTTGTGGCCAGCATCGCGCCGAAGCGAAGTGATTCTGTTCTGGCTGCCGGGCTATCTAGCTCGGCTAGCTGGGCAACTACTTCCAGTTGTCGGGCGCTGATGGGGTGGCCCATCCCGACCATGAAGCGGACACGCAGCGATCGCAGCAATTCGTCATCTGAACGCGCTGCTTTCACGTCGAGATCCGCGGTTGCGATGGACTGCTCAACTTGCTCGAGAGCAAACGCGTCGAGTGATACGAGTGCTCGCTCGGCGAGATCGGCCATGAACACCGGCATAGAAACCAGCTCGTTCCACATCGTGCGGCCCCAACCATCATCGACAGGAATCCAGGTTAGGCATCTACCGACACGGTGGATTACGTCAGGCGAGTACTCGGACGAGACCAGGTCGAGGGCCTCGAATGCAGCATCTAGATCTTCGGCCCGCCATGCCGCCTCACATGGGCCAAGCAACTGGTAGCCGCGCCCGCTGCGAGACTGTTGGGCTAGGCGCGCGATGAGTTGGCTAACTCGACGGCTAACCGGTTCACGATGGCCAACGGTCGATACCGCCGACGACAGTACCTCTGCTACTTCGTGGGCCGTTTGTGCATCGGCGGTCGCCTCGGCTACCTCGAGTAATAGCAACAAAGTGTCTTCATCCTGAGGATTCCGCATCACCATGGATTCGAGTCGGCGAGCGGTGCGACCTGCGTCGGTCCCGCTTGCAGCCTCGCTGACCCAGCGCCGCCTGAGTCGGCTGGCAGCAGCGATTAGGCACGATCGAAGAACTTCGTTACCTTCCCATCGGACTCCAACGAGCGGTTCTTCCCACCAGAAAGGTGGTAGATCGCCCCCTGGTTCGGGGACGGTCATGGCGGCAACATCGTCGATGAGATCGAGGTCGGTCGAGACTTCTGGCCCAAGGCGATAGCCGGCTGCTGACGTCTCAATCATCCCGGATACGCCTGCGATGTCGAGCTGGCGGAGCTGAGACCGCAGTCTCGACACATGCCTTTGCACCGCATTGGCACCAGACCGAGGAGGAGTATCCCAGAGGCTGTCGAGCAGACGATCGACTGAGACCCACCCAGGTTTGGCTTCGGCCAGCATGACCGCCATCGACGTGGGCTTGCCAGGGGGAAGGGGCGCGATCGTCGAGCCCGTTCGCCAGGCGATCCGCCCATACAGGCTTAAATGCAGGTATTTCTGCTCCACCGCAGCCGTCCCCCCCCTGAAAGCATCCCATGTCAGCGAAGTGTCAGCCACCCAAAGGAGAATCGTCCATTGCAACAAATCGAACGTCGGTGATTTCCAAGTTGAGCGGGATGGCGACACTCTCAAAGACAGGGTCTTTGACTAACGGCTGTGAACCGAGCACAGATCAACTAGCGAGCGATCGAATCGAGCAGCTCTTTGCGAGCCATGCACCGTCGTTGTTGGCAAGCCTGAGGTGCCGTGCCGGTTCGCTTGAACTTGCCGAGGAGGTCCTCAACGAGACCTTTGTTGCGGCGTGTGGCCTTGCGAACGCTGGTCGGATACAAGAGGTAACTCTGCAGTGGTTACACATCGTCGCCCGGAGACGCCTGATCGATCATTGGAGGCGTTGCTCCCGTGAGGAGAAATATTGTCGGCAAGCCGATCGAACCAAGCCGACCACCATGGATCCACTTCCAGACTGCTCCGTTCGGTTGGACGTCGACACAGCTCTCAGCGAGTTATCGGAGCGGCAGAGTTATGCGTTGCGGCTTAGATATCTCGAGGGCCATACGACCACGACCGTTTCCAAGAATCTTGGTATCTCGTACTCTGCAGCCGAGTCCCTTCTCGCCCGGGCTCGGCGCTCATTTCAAGATCGTTATCCGGCACTCCAAGTTTGAGCCCAATCCAACCGAACTGGTCGGGCCAGCGGACCCTATAGGGGCCACCTGCCCGAC
>CBERPN010000188.1:0-8401 GCA_965524675.1 uncultured bacterium | reverse complement strand
GACCTTCTTGTTGGTCTCGGAGCTTCGAACGTCGGGCCCGCTAATCGCATACTTTGTAATAGGGTTGGCGGCACTGCCGATCGGCTTCGTCGCGGTCCACCGAAATCGGCAGCGAATATTCGGCTAGGTGGCTGTTGTTGCTAGATGGGTACGAGCTGACCGCAGAAACAAGCCAAATGCCCTGGGTTCGCCGGATCGCGATGCCGCCAGCCGAGATGAACCACCTGGTCGAGGGTCGGGCACAAGGTTGTAAGGAGCGTTTCGGCTAGCTCGTCGGGCGTCGGATACATCACCACGCGTAGCCGGTTCATTCGGTCGCGGGCGAGGTCGAGTTCGGCTCGACTTCGGTTGAGGCGAGTGACCGATCGCTTATCTCGTCGCTGCTCATCGTTGTGGCTGCGCCAGCATGTCAGCAGCTCGTCAAATGCCGACTCAGCGATGTAGTGCAGCGTCCCCATCCGACGACCTTAACCAAAGCGTCAACCTTAACGAACCTGACACGACGATCTCTGTGAGTCCTTGCGGATCACAGAACACTCGCCACCTACGGTCACCGGTCGCGACAGGTCTCAGGCTTTGACGGTCACCGGCCGGTCACCGAATGAAATGCCTCGACGAACGGTCCGGGTTTGACCGTCTTCATCACATCAAACTCAATGTTGGTTTCGTCGGCGAATGTGACGACGAGCTTGCCTGTCAGCTTCCCGCTCTCGTGCTCGAGCGACATGATCTGATCGAGAGGGAACGCCGCGTTTAGGCCTTTGGGCTTACCCGACAGCGCACTATGTCCAAAGACGAGGAACCGCTGATCAGTGATTCCCAGTACCGCCTTGCCCGCTGGAATGTCGACTGCCATGCCCTCTGATGGGGCATCCTCCTCATTGGAGGTTCCACTGGTTACAAGGGCTGCAATTCCCGCGCCCACAGCGCCACCTACAGCCCCGAACGCGACCTGGCGACGGATTGCTCCCGACGGTTGCACAAAAGTGGCCGCATGAACCTCCTCGCCATCAAGCAAATCAGCCGCGCAACTCTTTCTGATCTTCTTAGCGAAGTCGATCATCTCGTACCTCTTTCAGTAGAACTGTCGGAACTCTCCAGTCGTCCAGACGAACTGGGAAAGTAGTAGTTACAGCTGGCCGGGTATCAACCATCTTCAATCAATCGATCGGCACTCGGGTTCACCCCAGCCGCGACATAGCTCGGTCACCTCATCGACGGCTTGCGAGAATGCTTCAAACTCCGTGGGCGTGCAGCGGTATTCAGCGGTTTCACCGTCGCGGTCGAGGCTTCGCTCTGAAGCTGCCACGGCCGCACACTCGGCCCAGGCTTCTCGGGTTATCCCACCACGAACAACGCTGGCGGACTGCGCTCCAGACATCGCGAATTCTAGAAGATGGCCGATTTCATGGGTTACGACCTCGTCGAGCGCCGACCGGTCCCACGAGCGATGGTCGATCTTGATAACCCCATCGGGCGGGTCGCTGCTGACCGAGCCACCGATCGACGGATCGGCTATCGATGTCACCAAGACATCAGCTACCAACCAGCCGTACTCAGATTCTTCAGCCCGTTCCAGCGCATGCGCTCTGATCTCCTCCGGTTCGGAGATGTTGCCGATTTGGCGGATCGCGGTGAGTGCCGACGGAGCGGCGCTCACCAGCATCGCGATCACAGTGATAGCGGTCAAGAGTCGGACCCAGCCGGGAATCCTCGTGGAGGAAGGGGTCTGGTTTTTCGCTCCGAAGATCTCTTCCCATTCCTCACCCGAGAGCGACTCCATGTCGGTCACCGAGCTAAGAGTGCGTCTTGGGGAGGTCTCCAACAGCGAAGGCCTGCTTGGTGCGGTGCCACTTGTTTGATGGTAACTGCTCGTGCAGCACTGCCATGGCAGTACAGTATTTGCTCAGCTTCACGGGGCGAATACCAACGCTCCACAGCCATCGATCGAATAGGCTCGCCGAACCCGAAGATTTGGTTTCGAGCACAACGTCTCCGATCGATGCAATTGCTCCTAGCCAATCGCTGCATTGTACGTCGAGGTCGATCGTTAGTCGCGAGCCCGAATGCTGCTCGACAAGAGACGTTCGTCGATATGTCGTAGTCATGGTTGGCACCAGGTCAACAATTAGCTCGCTAGGACCCACCACGCTCTTGACGAACTCACGACCGGTCGGTGTAAGGCGTTTCCGGTCATCGATTGGATACTCGCACCGTGTCTTTACTGTATGACCACGACCGCCCTTACTCTTGACCTCGAGCATTGCTTCAAGGGAGTCGGCATACAACCGGCTTCTTACCTTGAAGCGTTTCCTGCGACGAAGCGCAGCGGCCCGATACAGCAATAGGCCAGGCGTGTCGAAGTAGACCGATTCGTAGCGAAAGCAACGCCGCCCAGCGATTTCAAGAACGCCAACCGAGTCGGGCAACGAGGCGACTAGGGCATCGACGACAACGCTCTCGACAATGTATTTGCGGTCGATGCGCGTCTGAAGATCGGCCAGTTCGTTGATCTCGTCGAGCGACACCGCCCGGAGACTGGCGATTCGTTCGATAGCGATGGTCACTGAACCACGCTGGCTGGCTTCATGCGATAGCGAACATCTACAGCGGTGGTGTCGTTCACAAGATCGATCTTGCGTACCTTTAGCCGTTGCACTGTGCAGTCGAGCATCGTTTCGAGCCTGGCGGTTAGTTCGGCCTCGTCGGTGTAGACGGCATCGAGCGTAATGACGAGATGACGATTTGTACTGAAGAGCCTCGGGTGATCACCAATGAACAGAGCCAGCAATATGGTGACCATCAGTACCGGCGTCACCCATTCGGGGGTAACGGATACACCGCCTAGCAGCCCGAAACCGAGCGCCGAGAAGTAGTAGACAACCTCTTCTTGATCTAGTTCGGCTGATCGCAGCCGAATAATTGAAAGCACTCCGAACAGCCCTAGACCAAGACCGGCCGAGACTTCGGCCGAGGCCAGAACCGTTGCCACAGCCATCACCGCAACATTGATGCCGAGGATCGAGACAACCATATCTTTTCGGCGATAGCGAGGGAAGAACAGCCCAAACACCAACACCAGCACCGCGACTAAGTCGGTGATGATTAGAAGCGATTGAGACATAGGTGTCTTTCGGCGTTAGCTATCGCGGATTGAGGTTGCATTGGTGGGCTGGGCCTAGTTACTTCGGGCATGCTCGAGGCTCGACCTGAACCTCTCGAGCGCAGTCGTCCAGGCCCCGGGGTCGAGCGCGTCAGGGTAAAGCTGAGCGGCTTCAGCTGTGGCGTCGGCAATCTGGGCTTGCCATTCGTCGAGCAGCACATCGACCCGTTCTACAGCGAAGGGGCCAGCAAGGAAATCGGCGAGAACGCGCTCGTACTCGCTGTCGAGTTGTGCCAGAGCACTAAAGAGCGGATCGCAGACAGCCGAGCGCTGCTCTAGTTGGAACGAACCGTACGAATAGAACGCACAATCTGCAGATACTTCGCCGAAGTCGTCGGCGATCGGGGTAACCGGATTGGCGTCGGCAACGATGTTTTCGAAGGCGTTGTCAAGATCCCAGGGGATCAAGTGAAGCGTTGAGTCGGAAGGGTTCTCGTACCAGTAGAAGTTGTGGTTTGCGCAGCCGCCTTCTGACAGGCAATAAAAGTGGAGCGGACCGTCGTCGTGGCGAATCGTCCGATCGACCACCAAATAGGCCATTACCTCGTCGAGGTCCATCCATTTCGTGATCAACTGCCGCGCTGAATCGGCATCGCCACCTTTTGATTCGACGATCTCGGTTGCGAACGACCGGATAAGGGCTACCGACGGATCGTTGTCCTCGTTGGTCTTAAGGCCCTTTAAGTAGGCCTTTTCGGTCTGTGCCGCTCCGTCGATGTCGATGGGCCAAACCTCTTTGTAGAGATTGCCTGAGCCGTCATCGAACACCTCTCGGGTGAATCTCCCATCGATCTGCTCGACCAGCGAGTAGAGCCCAGAGAACTCACCGTTTATCAGCAACCGAGCATGGACCGCACGCGGTGCGGGCACACCCATTTCGCCAAACAGCCAATACCCGAGGCGGTCGTGCATCTGGGTTGGGTCGAGCCTCATCGAGTGAAACTGAAGCTTCCGAAGCCCATAGAACTCGCCCTTAGGGTCGTCCCAATTAATCTTCACCTTCATCGATAGCTTGTTGCAAGTTTTCGAACCCGATGGTTCGAGAATATTCGGCCCCGACAAACAGCCGACGAACGCACCGACCGACCCCTTGTAGCGAATTCCCACAGCCGCCAGAGTCTCTCCCTCGAAGCTAAGACTGCCCTCGACATACTCCTCGGCGGCAGGGTCGGCGTCGAGTTCCGCCAAGGCCTCATCGGAGAGGTTCAACTCGAAGGTGTGAACGACTCCCTGATCGAAGATGTAGTCAGAAGTGCCGGTCCGGTATCTAGATTCCGAAGGTTCCGATGTGGTGGTTGGAGTCGTTGCGGGCACCGCGCTGGTCTCGCCTGCCGACGGTTCGACAACACTGAAAGTGCCCGGCACAGCATCGACGGGCGTGGAGTCAACACTCGAGCCTGAACAGGCGCTGGCCAGTAGCGCGAGAACAATCAAAAGGCTGCGCGTTCTTAGGATCAAATCGGTTCGCTGTCCCATAGTTGTACTTCGGGCGGATCTCCATACAGCAGCTCGGCTGGGCTGCGCTTATCGATGTTACCGGTTAGCCCACGGTACATTCCTAAACCGCAGAGTTGACGAAGCTGCGGGCTGAAGCTGGCCATGATCTCGGGAGCGATCCCCAACTGCTGATTTTCTTGTTGACGAATGAAGCCTGCGCAATAGTTCATGGCAACCCCCACTCTCACATCGTTGCTTGATGTGTTAGCGCCGCCGCCATGCCAAGTACTCCCCTGCCACACGAGCACACTTCCTTTGGGCATTACTGCAGCGATGGTCTCGACCAACGGATCGTCGCTTAAGTAGTAGGGATCGCCCCACTTTTGGCTACCGGGAACCAGTAGCGTCGCACCGTTATCCTCGCTGAAATCGGTTAGCGACCACATTGAGTTTCACGCCGTCTGAACGTGAGGCTTCTCAAGCGGTTGGGCTTGATCGTCGGCGTGGATTACCTGGGCCGTTTCGCCGGGCGCTAACGAAATCGAAGCGATCGACGACACCAAGCAGCCTGCTCCAAGAACGCTCTCGACCAACCGAAGTACTTGGGGTTGGGTCGGAACCTGCTGCCAGATCGAACCTCGGGCCAAGAGGTTGTAGGTACGAGTGGTGTGCGAACCCTCGAAGCGATTACCCGCTGGCTTCGATTGAAGCTCGGTTTCGAGACGTACGACGTCGCCCAGCAAGGCGTCGGCCAGATCTTCGCTGATCAGTCGCTCAAGAATCGTGTATCCCTCGACAGCCAGCTGCTCGAGATTTGCCGAAAGATCCATGCCGAAACGCTAGCAAACCTAGACCTAACACTAACCACTAACGAAAGGTGAGGCCTTCGAATTCGCCTGACTCGCGCCACTGCTTTATGTACTCGAAGTATGCGACCGGACCATCCGGGTAACCGAGTGCGTTCAACAGTGAGCGGCGGCCGCCATCTTGGCCTTCGTTGTTGTAGTAGCCGGGAGTACAGGTTGGGTCCGCACCAAAGGTTCGTCCACCCGCTTCGAGCTTGGCGACCCAGGCCTGCTCGGCTTCAGAACTAACCTCGACCTCGGCGGCGCCGTGGCTCTCCGCCTGCTGGATGATCGCCGCTATTGTTTCGGCTGCCTCACTGAGATTGTGCGGAATGTTTGAGATCAGGTTCGCACCCTGGCTCGGCCCAACGATGAAGGCGTTGGGGAATCCGTGAACGTGAATGCCATGCAGGCTCACCATTCCATCGGCCCAGCGATCAGATAGGCGGTGGCCGCCGACCCCTGTCGTGTCGAATCCGGAGCGGCGCGCGAAGTCGGTGCCAACCTCAAACCCCGACGCGTAGATCAGGCAATCGAGTTCGTACAGTTGGCCGTCGACCCACGCCCCCTCCTCGCTGATTCGTTGCACCCCTTTACCGTCGGTGTCGACCAAGTGAGTCCCAGGCGTATTGTACGACTGAAGATAGTCATCGTGAAAGCAGGGTCGCTTGCACAGCTGTCGATACCACGGTTTCAGCGAATTGGCTGTTGGGGCATCGGTCACGATGGCGTCGACCCGAGCCCTGATCTCGGTCATCTTTTCGTCATCGCTCTCGTGATAGGCACGCAGCATCGACTCCGGACTGA
Organism: uncultured bacterium; assembly: GCA_965524675.1. GTDB lineage: Bacteria > Actinomycetota > Acidimicrobiia > Acidimicrobiales > SHLQ01 > CALLQB01. Next base: position 2,149 of record CBERPN010000188.1, on the reverse strand, counting down.
AGTCTTGCTCGGGGTCGGCCATCACCCGGTCGCGGATCCGCTTTGCGATGTCGGTCCATCCGTCCATAACCAGGTCTTCGTCGGTGAAGCCGCCTGTCTGAAGCGTGGTGAAGTTAGTCAACCACTCCTGTTGCCAGCCAGGTTCGAGGTTGGCAAACCACTCAGGATCGATCGAGTGATTGTTGCGAACATCGATCGACGACGGTGTCCGCTGGAATACGAACAGCTCGCCGCAAGATCGCGCGAGGTGAGGGATGCACTGCACCGACGTTGCCCCGGTGCCGATGATTCCGACTCGCTTATCGGACAGCTTGTGCATTGGGTCGCCCGCAGGGTTTCCACCCGTATAGTCGTAGTCCCAGCGGCTGGTATGAAAGCTATGGCCAGCGAAGGTTTCGATGCCGTCAATTCCTGGGAGTTTCGGTCGGTGTAGCGGACCGGTCCCCAACGTGACGTACTTGGCCCGAATCTCGTCGCCGCGGTTGGTTCGCACGATCCAGCGACAGCTGCTCGGATCCCACTCGAGATCGGTTACCTCGGTTGATAAGCAGGCGTTTTCGTAGAGTCCGAAGTGGTTAGCAATTCGCTGACAATGCCCGAAAATCTCGGGCGCTTTCGTGTACTTTTCGGTGGGCATATGGCCGGTCGCTTCGAGCAGTGGCATGTACACGAAGGCGGCGGTATCGCACTGCGCTCCCGGATAGCGGTTCCAGTACCAAGCTCCACCAAAGTCGCCGCCCTTTTCAATTATTCGGACATCATCGATGCCCGCCGACCTGAGCATGGCGCCAGTCACCAGGCCCGAGAACCCCCCGCCAACGCACACCACTGTCACCTCGTCGAACAGCGGAGCCCGGCCTGCCGGCTCCATGTACGGATCTTCTCGGTAGTGGGCAAATACACCCTCCACCTCCAAGTATTGATTGTTTCCGTCGCTTCGAAGCCGCTTCTCGCGCTCGACTTGGTACTTCGTGCGGAGCGCCTCGTCGTCGCTGGGATCGATTCGAGTCCGCTTTACTTTCGTTTCGTTCATCGCCTTGTTTTACCTGCTAGCTAGCCTTCACTGGTAACTATCCGGGCACTCAGAAAGTAGAGTCGCGCAATGGTTGACGATCACACAAAAGCGCTTAGCGCAATCGCCAAGGCCCACGATGCCACCACGATGTTTCACGGCTTCATCTATTTCGCTCCCGAAGCGGCCGCCGCGTACCAAGAACTCGGAGTGCGAGGTCGGGCCGGCTATTTCGCATCGCGGTCGGCTGCGATGGGTGAGGTTCCTGCCGAGGTCGTGGTTGCGACTTTCTACAACTTTTCCCCTGATGTCGTGCAGCGAGCAATGGCCGACGTGTGGGAGACCACTTCGGCCAGCGACTTTCAGCTAGCGCGCTGGTCGGCGGCCGTGAAGGTTTTCGACTCGTGGGTTCGCCCGGCGGTCGGAGCTGATTCGGTTGAGGAAGCCATCGAAATCGTCGAGCCTGTCGTAGCCGCCCTCGCTTGGCCGGGTCGACCGTTGGCAGCAGCCAATGCGGCTGGCCTCGGGCAGCTCGCAGCTAGCGCATTTCGAGAAGACCGCCTGCTGCGCCTTTGGCAACTGGTAACAATCCTGCGCGAGTGGCGAGGCGATGCCCACATTGGTCTCCTGGTGGCCGAGCCACTCGATGGCGCAGAATGCTCAGTCGTCTCCGAGGCTGTCGCTGGCTTGGCCCCGGGCGCCATCAGGTCGTCGCGCGGCTGGTCCGAAAGCGACTGGGCAACAGCAGTCGAGCGTCTCGTCGAACGCGACTGGGCGAGCGAAGACGGTTCCATCACCGCCACTGGCCGGCAACGCCGAGCCGACATCGAGACGCGAACCAACGAGCTATCCCGCCAACTTTGGGGCACAGCCAGCGAAGCTGATGTCAACCGCCTCGGCGAGCTACTAGCCCCGGCCAATAAGGCCCTACTACAAGGCAACTATTTCGCAGCGATAGGTCGACCAGCAAGATCCAGCTAGGCGCATTGAGGCACCGGCAAGCGAAATCGGGCGACCCGAGCGCTGTAGGGCGGAGGGCGCCAGCCCGCAGCCGAACCGGTCTTGTGGGCGGGGCCCGACCGCTGCACTCCGTGCAGGCCGTTCAGGTCACGGAGACCGCCGCAGCGCACCGGACGC
>CBERPN010000187.1:0-8410 GCA_965524675.1 uncultured bacterium | reverse complement strand
GCGTTCATATGCCGCTAGCGAGTGGCAGATCACCCGCGAGGTACGGATTCCCAACGCCATGCCGTTCTTCTTTACCGCCTTGAAACTGGTGTCGTCGGTGGCGGTTATTGCGGCGATCGTGGCCGAGTATTTTGGTGGTCGAGTAAACGCACTCGGCCCACTCATTATTCAGAATGCCAGTAGCACCCGATTTGATGACGCCTGGGCGGCCGTATTAGCGGGTAGCTTGCTCGGGCTATCACTTTTTGGGATTGCGTCATTTCTGGAGCGGATTGCCATGCCTTGGCAACGAGCCATCGGAGACCAGTCGTGATCCGAACAAGTCTTTGTAAGTAACCCTGGAGGAAAACCAATGAAGTCACCAAAACTAATGCAGCTGCTCGCTGCGTTATTCGCATTCTCTCTCATTGCCGCAGCTTGCGGCTCTGACGATGATTCAGTCAGCTCGGACGATACGTCTACCGACGACGCGCCAGCCGATGATGCGCCGGCTGACGACGACGCACCTGCGGACGACGATTCGGGTGGTGAGGTCGTACCTGTAACTCTTCAACTTCAGTGGTTCACCCAATCGCAATTCGCTGGCTACTATGCAGCGGTCGATCAAGGCTTCTATGAAGACCTCGGCCTGGACGTAACCATTCTCGAAGGTGGCGTCGATATCGTTCCGCAGACGGTGCTCGATTCCGGTGGCGCAGACTTTGCTATCTCGTGGGTCCCTAAGGCTCTCGTGAGCGTCGAAGAGGGTGCGAATATCACCAACATCGGCCAAGTCTTCCAACGCTCGGGCACGCTCCAGGTGAGCTTCGCCGACAGTGGAATCAGCTCACCATCCGACCTCGCCGGCAAGAACGTCGGTAGCTGGGGTTTCGGTAACGAGTTCGAGTTGTTGGCAGGTATGCGCCGCGCTGGCGTCGACCCCGATTCCGACATAGAGCTGATTCAGCAGAACTTCGACATGCTCGCTTTGATCAGCGGCGAGATCGATGCCGCTCAGGCGATGATCTACAACGAGTACGCACAGGTGCTCGAAACGGTTAACCCCGATACCGGTGAGCTTTTCACCGCCGACGACCTCAGCATTCTTAACTGGAACGATGAGGGCACGGCGATGCTTCAAGACGCCATCTGGGCCGATGCCGACCGGCTCGACGACGATGCCGCCTACCGCGAGACCGCGGTGAAGTTCGTACAGGGTTCGATCATGGGTTGGGCATTCTGCCGCGACAACTTCGGTGCCTGTGTCGACGTGGTTCTGGCCAACGGTTCAACGCTGGGCGCAACCCACCAGGCATGGCAGCTCAACGAGATCAACAAGCTGATCTGGCCGTCACCTAGTGGAGCAGCGGTTATGGACCAAGGTCTTTGGGATCAGACCATCGACGTTGCAGTGGCCGAGTCGATCCTCACCGCCGAACCGGGTGCCGGGGCCTTCCGCACCGATATCGCCGAAGAGGCGGTAGCGGCGGCTGAAGCCGCAGGTGTCGATGTCAACGGCAGCGGCTTCTCGCCCGAGACCGTAGAGCTAACAGAAGGCGGCGAGTAACAACTCCTCCGTTCTGGTCGGGCAGGCGGCCCCTATAGGGGCCACTAGCCCGACCAGATCGTTTCGTTCCTATGGCTCACTTCCCTCAGCCTCTCGGTGGCAACGAGATGCCTCGCTTCGGTGGTATCGCAACGTTCATGCGGTTGCCCGGTAACACGCCGCCAGCCGATCTCGATGTTGCGGTGGTTGGTGTTCCGTTCGATATTGGTACGTCGTGGCGACCGGGTGCTCGGTTTGGGCCACGGGGTATTCGTAACGAGTCGGTGATGACTCGGCCCTACAACATGGCTACGAAGGCTGCTCCCTTTGAAAAGCTGCGCATCGACGACACCGGCGACGTAGCTATCAACACGTTTAACCTGCTCGATTCGGTCGACCGCATCGAGGCTCACTACGACGAACTTCTTAGCCACGACGTGATTCCGGTTTCGATAGGTGGCGACCACACCATCGTTCTACCCATCTTGCGAGCTCTTACGAAGAAGACTGGCCCCGTGGGGCTGGTTCATGTCGATGCTCATACCGATATCAACGAGCACATGTTCGGCGAAGCGATCGCCCACGGCACGCCGTTTCGTCGCGCCGTCGAAGAGGGCCTGCTCGACCCCGAACGGGTGGTGCAAATTGGGGTGCGAGCCACCGGGTACGCGGCCGACGATTTCGAGTGGTCGCGCGAACAGGGCTTTCGAGTGGTGCAGGCAGAGGAGTGCTGGCACAAGTCGCTCGAACCTCTAATGGCCGAGGTTCGCGACAAGGTTGCTGGGGGCCCGGTGTATCTAAGTTTCGACATCGATGGCCTCGACCCATCGGTCGCCCAGGGCACCGGCACGCCCGAGATCGGTGGACTAACCAGCATTCAGGGCATGGAGATAATCAGAGGTTGCAAGGGCCTCGATATCGTCGGCTGCGATCTGGTCGAGGTAGCCCCCATCTACGACACCAGTGGCAACACCGCCCACCTAGCCGCCAACCTGCTGTACGAAATGCTCTGCATCCTCCCAGGCGTCTAATGGTGTCAGGCACGTCCCTAATCAAGCGTCCCTAATCGACTGCCATGGCTACCTTGTGGCGCCTGGTGATCGGTGTCAGACACGTCTCTTAATCCTTGGTGTGCGCTCGATCTGGTTGTCGTTGCGCCAGGAACAACGAACGAATCTGACACCTAGGTTGGTGCTCATACGCGAGATAACACCGGCGTTGCGTTGGGGTCGCCGGCGGTCCCATCAGTTACGATCTGGGCCAGTTCTGATCGAGGCGCGAGGAGTAATAATGCAGACCGAAATGTTGATCGGTGGTGTTTGGCGGGGCGGCGAGAACGGCGAGACCTTCCCGGTGTTCAATCCGGCAACCGGCGACGAGATCGCCATGGTTGCCTCGGGGACTCCGGCCGACGCTACTGCGGCAGTAGATGCCGCGGCGATAGCCCAACAGAGCTGGGCGGCCACCGCACCGCGGGTTCGGAGCGAGGTACTGCGTAGCTGTTGGCAGATACTCGTCGACCACACCGAAGAACTTGCCGAGCTCATCACGCTGGAGCACGGCAAGCCACTCGCCGACGCCATGGGCGAGATCACCTATGCGGCCGAGTTCTTTCGCTGGAACGCCGAGGAAGCGGTTCGTATCCATGGCAGCATCGGCGTCGCACCCGGTGGCGCTAACCGAATCATCGTGCGCCACCCACCGGTAGGCGTGGTCGTAATCGTTACTCCGTGGAACTTCCCAGCGGCCATGATCACCCGCAAGCTCGCGCCCGCGCTAGCGGCGGGCAATGCCGCGGTAGTCAAGCCACCCCGCGAGACCCCGCTAACCGCATTGCGAATCGCTGAGTTGCTCGAAGAGGCAGGCGTTCCAGCGGGGCTACTCAACGTGGTTCCGACCCTCACATCAGGGGCCTGGTTCGAGGCGGCGACCGAGCACAAGGCCACCCGGATGGTGTCATTCACCGGGTCGACCGCAGTGGGTCGGATCCTACTAAAGCGGTCGTCCGATCGGGTATTGCGCACCGTTATGGAACTGGGCGGTAACGCACCATTCGTGGTGTTCGACGATGCCGATATCGATGCCGCTGTCGAAGGAGCGATGGTGGCCAAGATGCGCCACTCCGCTCAGGTCTGCACCGCAGCGAATCGGTTTTATGTTGAGGCTGGCGCCAAGGACGAGTTCTCCCAGAAGCTGGCCGCAGCGATGGGCTCGATGAAGGTCGGCAGCGGCTTGGACGATGGCGTTACCTGTGGGCCGATGATCAACGCACAAGCCATCACCGACATCGATCGCCTCGTGCAGTCGGCCATCGGTGCCGGCGCCTCGACTCTCACCGGAGGTGCCCCGCTCGACCAGCCTGGGTTCTTCTATCCGCCCACGGTACTGGGCGATGTCTCGCCCGATTCGCCCATCACCCGTGAAGAGATCTTCGGCCCTGTCGCGCCGGTAATTCCCTTCACCGATATCGACGCGATGTTGACTCATGCCAACGACACCGAACTGGGCCTCGCCGCGTACGTGTACACCAAAGATCTTGCGAAGGGCCTAAGTGTGGGCGAGCGTATCGAGGCCGGAATGGTAGGCATCAACCGTGGTTCGATGTCTGACCCTGCAGCGCCCTTCGGCGGCATGAAGCAATCAGGTCTGGGTCGTGAAGGCGGCTTCGATGGCATCTATGAGTTCTGTGAAACGCAGTACATTGCCGTCGACTGGTAGAAGAGGTTCGGTGACGATATTCGATGGTTGCGCTCAAGCTTCGTCGCTCACCTAGTCGGCCTCGACTCTTGGAGTTGGCCTGGGACAGGTCTCTTGAAGAGTGGCCCGACGACGACTTCGTTCGGCTGCCAGCGGGTACCCACCGCCATGTGGTTCGTTTTCTGAACCACGAAGGCGTCTATTACGCACTGAAAGAGCTACCCACCAGGCTGGCAGAACGCGAGTTCGAAAACCTCGATCGACTTCGCGAGGAGAGCCTACCAGCGGTGACACTCGTAGGAATAGCGACCGACCGAACCGACGCTAACGGTGAGCCACTCGAGTCGGTGCTCATCACCCGTCACCTGCGGTATTCGCTGGCCTACCGTACCGTCTTCACCGATCTGAGCGATAAAGCACAGCGCGGCCAGATGATCGATGCGCTTGCGGTGTTGCTCGTTCGGCTTCACCTCGGGGGCTTCTTCTGGGGCGATTGCTCGCTCAATAATGCCTTGTTCAGACGCGATGCTGGCGCGATTCGGGCCTATGTGGTCGACACCGAAACCTCAGAGTTTCACGACGAACTCAGCAAGGGTCAACGTCAACACGATCTTGATATCGCCGTCGAGAATGTGGCCGGAGGGCTTTACGACCTACAGGCTGAAGGTCGGTTGTCTACCGCCGTCGATCCGGCGGATGTAGTCGAAGCGCTGACGGAGCGATACGAGGTGTTGCTCGCCGATCTCACCGAAGCCGAGGAGGTGCCGGTATCGGAACTGGGACGGATACAAGCTCGTCTTGAGCGGCTTAACAAACTCGGTTTCGATACCGAGGAGTACGAGCTGCGCGAAGAGAACGGTCTCGTTCGGTTTCGCCCGACCGTGGTTGAAGAGGGCTATCACAAGCGTTCGCTGCTGCGGCTCACGGGTATCGTCGCCCATGAGAATCAGGCCCGACGGTTGCTCAATGCGATTCGCGGCTACGGCGCATGGCTGGCTCAGACCGAGGGTGAGCCGCTGCCCGAAGCGGTGATGGGATATCGCTGGATGACCGAACGGTGGCGCCCAGCCCTCGATGCCATCCCGTCAGACCTGAGGGGACGCCTCGAAGACGCCGAGATCTACCACGAGTTGCTCGAACACAACTGGTACCTGTCCGAGCAAGCGGGTGAGGAGGTCGAGTTGTCGGAGGCGGTCGATAGCTACGTGACCAATGTGTTGACCGGTCGTCCCGATGAACGTCACGCGCTGCCGCGCTCGGAGGGGTCAGCGGGCTGATTCAACTAGCCACGAAAAAACCGGATCGGCGCTTCTGGTCGGAAGCATTTCTGGGTGCCACTGCACCGCAATGATCGGTTTGTTTGTAGCTTCGATGGCCTCGATTGTGCCGTCGGGTGCTCGGGCAGAAACCACCAATCCCTCGCCGAGCTCGTCGATGGTCTGGTGGTGTAGCGAGTTGACTTCGCGTCGTTCGCCGTACAGTCCACCGATCGTGGTGGCCACCTCGAACGTGACCTCGTGAGACAGCGTTGTGGTGGGATCGTCGAAGCGGGCGTGCGGTGGCACGTCTTGGTGCAGTGTTCCGCCTGCGTGCACGTTGATCATCTGGATTCCTCGACAGATGCCCAGCAAAGGTATATCGAGGGCGATAGCGCCATCGATCAATTCGTGTTCGAAAACGTCACGGATATCCTCGGTGTCCACCGAGCCATCAAGCTCGTGTCCGTAGCGTTGCGGATCAATGTCGGCTCCACCCGGTAGCAGAATCCCATCGAGGCGCTCGACGATGGCCGCCGCGTCGATGTCCATGGGAATATGAACCGGTAGCCCACCGGCCTCGAGGACGGCGCGGGCATAGTCGGCGTAGTACAGGTCGAGGTCGAAGCCGGCGAGAATGTCGGGGTTACCGACGATCATGTCGCCCTTCTTGCGCCGGCCGGGAAGGCCAATCAGTGGTGTCATGAAGAGCCTTAAGAGAGGTGCGGATGGGTCGCTCGTGAAGCGGGGAACACTACCGGGAAACGGTCGTCATCATTCGGGTATTCGCCCGGTGTTGACGTTGTATTCTCGTCGTCAACCGTCGGATCGGTGCCTGGGCGTGGCTGCCAGGTGGCGTCCTCGCCGAGCCATCGTGTCGACATAGCCACCCGCCGATGAGGTGCCGAGTTTCCTCTCGCTCCGTGAAGAATCCAGGCTGAGAACACGATGGCGTCACCCGGCTCAACATCGAATCCCACGATGTCGTACTCGGCCCGATCGCCTTCGATATCGGGACATTCATCGCCATCGAAGTCGGCGGTCCAGCCGGGCTCGTCATCGAAAGGTTTCGGGGCAAAGTAGGAGTCCCACAGGTGCGATCCGCGCACGAACTCGAGCGAGCTGCCTGTCACGGTGGCGCTGGAGCAGGAAACCCAGACCGAGCAGATGTTTTTGCCAAGGAACGGCCAATAGGGGATGTCTTGGTGCCACGGGGTTGGGGCGGTGGTGTGTGGTTCCTTGATCAGGAGATGATCGGTGTAGAGCCGTGCGGTGTTAGCACCCATGAGTTTTGCCGCAAGCTCGGCAACGCCCGACTTGAACGCAAACTCGGCGACCACCGGTTCGTCGCGCCAGAGGTACCGGGTCGTGAACAGGCGATCTGTGGTTCGGCCAGGGCTGGTGTCGGTAATCCACGGCCCCGGCGTGCGGAGCTGTGCTTCGGCCAGGTCGAGGATCGGGGCGAGCGTATTGCTCGATACCGCACCGGGAATCTTCACGACGCCATCGCTACGAAAGCGCTCGATCTGCTCGGCGGTGACATCCATGTTCAAGTATGGCTCGGTGCTGGTCGTTTGGATACGAACAGTATCGTCGCAGACGATGGCCAGAACCACCCAACCAGTCGACGTCGATACTGAACCGATCGCTTATCGTTTCGTGGGCGATGGCGACGAGACGATTCTCTTTTTGCACGGACTCGGCGCATCGCGAACGAGTTGGGATCCGCAGTTGATGGAATTCGCAGAGCGATATCGATGTATTGCCTGGGACGCCCCCGGGTATGGTGCTTCGCCCGCGGCAATCGACCCCGGCTTCGCCGACTATGCCCATGCGGTCGCTGGACTACTCGATGTTGTGGGCATAGAGAAAGCAACGGTGGTCGGTTTGTCGTTCGGTGGTCAGATAGCTCTGCATCTTGCGCTCCGACATCCGCAACTCGTCGAACGGCTGATTTTGGCCGACACCAGCGCAGCCTTCGGCGGTGACGGTACCGACGTCGATGAATGGAAGAAGCTGCGGCTCGGCCCTCTCAAATCTGGGATGACGCCCGCCGATATGGCCGAGACGGTGATCACGGGCGTCGGTGGGGTTGGGCTAACAGGCGAGCGCCTCCGGAGTGCAGTTGAGTCGATGGGCCGGATTACCAGCGACGGGTTGCGCGCAGCCGTTGAATGTTTGCCGAGCCACGATGTTCGATCTCGCTTAGCCGAGATCACTCAACCCACGCTCGTGTTGGTCGGTTCACTCGATACTGAGACGCCGCTGGCCTATGCCGAGGAGTTAGCCGGCGAGATGCCGAATGCTTCGCTCGATGTGATCGATGGAGCCGGACATCTCACGCCGATCGAGCGTCCTGATGAATTCAACCGGTTGCTTCGCGAGTTTCTCGAGGCATGATCATGGTCAGCTCGGCACCGATGCGCGAGAATCCTTCCGTTCAAGGGTGAGGGGCTACCAATGACAGATTTCGATCGTATCCGGGTGTTGTGGCCCGATCACCTCGGCTTGGCGCGCGGAAAGTATTTGCCAGTGCACTTGGCGCCAAAGGGGTCTGGGCACGCGGCAGCGGTGTACAGCCTTCAGTACGATCGCGCATTCGCCCCTGCGCCAGGATCGTTTATCGATGAAGGTTTCCCCGACATTCACGCCACGATGGACCCCGAATCGCTTCGTCCTGGCTGGGACGATGATCGGACCGGAGTCGCCGTCGCCGATCTCACTAAGGGTGGAGAGCCGTACACGTTCTCGTCCCGCCACGCTTTGCGGAGGGCCATCGCCGATTGGAAGTCGCTCGGGCATTCGCCGATGGTGGGCATCGAGCTAGAGGGCTACGTTTTTGAGCCCGACGGTGCTGGCGGATGGAAGCCTTGGGATACCCCTGGGTCCTACGTGTACGGAACCGGGCCGCTCGTAGATCCGGTTGGCTTGC
>CBERPN010000186.1:0-8516 GCA_965524675.1 uncultured bacterium | reverse complement strand
TTACGAATGGAAGTAGGGTTTCAACAAAACAAGGGAAAAGAACAAGGACCCAGATTATATCTGAGTTCTTCTGATCCCAAAACTGGAATTATATGGCTAGAAAGGCTCAGATGGTTAAGAACTCGGTGATCGTTCCGGGCGGAGCAAAGGGTGGGTTTGTTCTCAAACGCAAGGCCGACGACGTTCGTGAAGAGGTCGTCATCTGTTACAAGTTGTTCGTCGGTGCCTTACTCGACCTCACCGACAACCTCGTCGACGACCAACTGGTCGCCCCAGCGCTGACGGTTCGATACGACGACGACGACACCTACCTCGTCGTCGCGGCCGACAAGGGCACCGCAACATTTTCCGATATCGCCAACGGACTGGCCATCGAGCGTGGCTTCTGGCTCGGTGACGCTTTTGCCTCGGGCGGATCAAATGGCTACGACCACAAGGCAATGGGAATCACCGCTCGCGGTGCCTGGGAGTCGGTCAAACGGCATTTTCGTGAGCTCGGCTGCGATGTGCAGACCGAACCCTTTACCGTGGTGGGAATCGGCGACATGTCGGGCGACGTTTTTGGTAACGGGATGCTCCGGTCGCGCTTCACCCAGCTCATCGCTGCGTTCGATCATCGCCACATATTCATCGACCCAACACCCGATGCCGACACGTCCTACGACGAGCGGCAGCGACTCTTCGACACCCCGCGGTCGAGTTGGGCCGACTATGACCCAGCGCTGATTTCGACGGGCGGCGGCGTATACGAACGCTCGGCCAAGTCGATCACCATCTCGCCCGAAGCTCAAGCAGCCCTCGCCACCGACACCGACACGTTCACCCCGGACGAGCTGATGTCGGCGGTGCTCCGAGCCCCTGTGCAACTCTTTTGGAACGGGGGGATTGGCACCTACATTAAGGCGTCCTCCGAGACCCACGCCGAGGTCGGCGATAAGGCCAACGATCGGCTACGAATCGATGGCCGCGATCTGCGCTGCAGCGTCGTGGGCGAAGGGGGGAACCTCGGTGTCACCCAGCGCGGTCGCATCGAGTTTGCGCGAGCCGGAGGACGGATCTTCACCGACGCAATCGACAATGCCGGTGGCGTCGACTGTTCCGATCACGAGGTGAACATCAAGATTCTGCTCGACCGCGTCGTCGCCGACGGCGACATGACCAGCAAGCAACGCAACGTATTACTCAAGGAAATGACCGACGAGATCGCTGCGTTGGTGCTGGCCAGCAACTACTCGCAGGCGCTCGCACTCAGCGCGGCTCGGGTCGACGCCATCAGCATGGTCGATGTGCACGCCCGCTACATCGCACAACTTGAACAGCGGGGCCAACTCGATCGGCGGTTGGAGGCTCTTCCCGACGTCGACGATCTCGCCGAGCGAAGACTGGCCGGTACCGGTCTAACGACTCCAGAACTTGCAGTTCTCAAGGCATACACCAAGAACATCCTCAAGGCAGCCCTGCTGGACTCCGCTGTGCCCGACGATAAATCGCTTACCCCGCTGCTGCTCAGCTACTTCCCTACCCCGCTGCGCGAGCAGTTCGCCGATCGCATCGCTGCCCATCAACTTCGTCGCGAGATAATCGCCAACGTGCTGGCGAACTTAGTTGTCGACCGCGCCGGTATCTCAATGATCTACCGGCTCGGTATCGAGACCTCGGCACCGGCCACCGAAATCGTGGCAGCTCACTTCGCGGCGTGGCAGATCTTTCGACTCGACGACGTTGTTACCGCTGTCAATGCGCTCGATGGAGTGCTCTCGGTCGACAAGCAACTCGCTACTCACCTGAGCTGTCGCCAACTCGGCGAGCGTGCGACTCGTTTATTGATCCGAAATCGTGCCAACCCGTTTAGTGCTTCGGATGCAATCAGCGAGCTAGCTCAACCGGTGGCCGAGACTATCGAGACTCTCGGCGATCACCTGCTCGGAACCGACCGGCAAAGTTTCGAATCTGCGATCGCCGAATACACCGCGGATGGAGCGCACGGCGAACTCGCTCAGCGCATCGCTGGACTGCCGCACTCGATCGCCGGTCTCGACATCGTTGCCGTCGCAGCCGAATCCGGCGCAAAGATCGAGGACGTCACCGCCACTCACTTCACAATCGCCGACCGGCTCGACCTCACCTGGCTACTCGACCGGATCTTGGCGTTGCCCCGCGACTCGCAGTGGTCGACCCTCGCCCGCCTCACACTGCGAATCGACCTATACACCGACCACCGTCAACTCACTGGCCTGGTTATGGCGTCCAGCCAAAACGGCGAGGACGCGACCACCCGGGTCGACCAGTGGATGCAACAACACAAGGTGTCGGTCGACAGGTACCGCCAGACCCTGGTAGAGATTCGAACAACATCGGCCGACATCACCGTGTTGTTGGTCGCCGCCCGCGAAGTACGAAACCTAATCGACCGCGCCACCACCTAACCCAAATTGCCCTCTCTGAAATTACTGTCCACAGGTCCGCTCACCGGTCATTACAACAGTAATTACAGCGCCCCTTCTGAAATTACTGCCCACAGGTCCGCTCACCGGTCATTACAACAGTAATTTCGTTAGATGAGTAGCAGGCCTAGGCGGATGCTGTAGCCGCCCATGACGGTCCAGAACAGTACTGTGAACTTCTGCTCACCCACCCGTTCGTTCAGACAAGCCCCCGACCAGGTACCGAGCGCCATTAGGGGCACCGCGGCCAACGCAAGCAGCAGCGAAGTGCGGCCGAGTAGTTGAGCTTCGGCGAAGATCGCAGTTTTGGTGGCGTCGCCAGCAAACGAGGCCAGCGAGGCGGCGCCCACAAAGTGGCGTCGATCGAGGTCGAGGTTGCGGATGGCGACACCCTTCAGCGGGCCCGACGTCCCAGAGAATCCGCTGGAGGCGCCCGATGCAAACGCGATGAACGGTGCAAATCCGGCTTGAACACGACCCACCTCCAGACGCTCAGCTGCTATCGACGCTGTGAACATAGTTATTACACCAATACTCACCCAGAGCGCGGGCGCATTCACGAGCAGCGTTGAACCGACCGCTGCACCGAGCACGATCAGCAACGTGATCACAACTGCCGCCCTGAATGGCAGCGTTCGACGGTAAGCGATGAGCTTCATGACGTTGTTGCTGGCTAACAACAGAGCCGCGAGGGCCACACCCTCTTTCGACCCAAGGAATATGGCCAGAGTGGGAACGAGTAGAAGCGAGCCCCCGAGGCCAGCGGACGCCGAGATAGTGAATGAAGCGTAAACTAGGACGAGCACGCCCAGCGTTGCCACTAACTCCAAGAGTGCCCCTCGAGCGACGCGCTAGCGTCAGCGATTTCACCAATTCCGACCACCCGAGCTTAGTGGGCGACGGTCGACTGTTTGACATTCAGTCGATGCTGCCCCAGAAGGCTTTGGCTACCTCAATCGCCGGACGGCACAAAGCGAACGCCTCAGCGTGGGCCCCTCCGACAACCGATGTGGCACTGTTCTGCTCACTGGCCGCGTCGATGTTCAGCTGGTGGAAGATTTCGCCGGAACCCCAGTAGGCCAGGGTAGGCACCCCTTCGGGCACTTCCCAGCGCACCGGGTAGCGATGAACCGCCAAACCGGAGGCCGAGATCGAGCCAAGATCGTTGCGCGACTCGATGTCTGCTTTCAGGGCATCGGGAAGAGGGTGCGGGAACGCTCCCCAATACGCCGACCAATCACCAGTCATGGCTCGGGCGTGCATTTCTTCGAGAGCCGCCGGACTGGGCAATAACCCGAGTTCGGCCAGAACCGGCCGTGGGTCGAAGAGCACATTGCCGCCGTATATCAGCGACTTGACCCGCTCGGGAGAATGGCGAGCGAGCAACCCGGCCATCAGTGCCCCTCTGGAGTAACCCCACACATCTGCGCTCTCTGTCTCGGTTCGATCGAAAACCGCCAATAGGTGGGCTACGAGTTGGTCGGGGCCATAGGCATCGACTTCGGACGTGTTAGAGCTCCGTCCGTGACCTAGCGGATCGACCACTACCACCCGATGCTCTGCAGAAAGATCGTCGACGTATCCGAAATTTAGCCACCGGTCGATCGACATTGTATGTCCGGGTATAAGGACGATGGTTCGACCTTCTCCCTCGATTCCGGCAACCAACTCGTAGCCATCGAAAACCGTTGATACAAACTCCACCGCATCCCCCATCTCTCATCGGTTAACTTCCTCCCTTACATCGTTCGACAGCACCCAAATCTGTCGATCGGCGGAAAGGTCAGATATCGATCGCGGCAGGTGAGGGATTGGCCACGGTACCGAATCGGTCGTCTTCTTCACCGGACCGATCGCCAGCGGGAATCGTGATAGCAGCGAGCGAATCGAGGATAAAGCATTGGCTGAGAATGTTCTGGAACCGGTGGAGCGGCTCTTCGAAGCGGGGCGCCAGTGGACCTGGCGGGACCGACCCTCGGGCGAGCCCCCGTTGGCCGCGCTGCACGATGTCGATGTCCTCAGCGTTTATGTCTAGCCAGAACGACACGGTTGGTTCGATATCGGCATCGCTTACCTCGCCAGTCGATGGCGGAAGCAACAGCGTGCATGTCTCGACGGTGTGGCCGGGAGAGGCCGGGTCAAATCGCATCACCCAAGCGTGATTAGGAAGCACCGACAACAACACGTTCGGAAAGATCGCCACGAATCGACCCGAGACGGCATCGGAATCGTCGAGACCGGCGGCTGGGGGCAGGGTGAGCCAGTCGTTGCGATCGTCGCCCGAAATCGGGGTAGTCGACTGTCCGCAGTACATTCCGGCACCCTGATAGCGGTAGTGATCAACAACCCGAGAAACCTTCGCTAACTCCGGATGAACCCACGGGAGGTGGTAGTACTCCTGATAGTTCTCGCTAATCAGCTTCCAGTTGGCATCGATGTCGACGGTTTGCTCGGCGCGCTTGTGCCACTGGTCGAGCTGGTAGCCAGCCATCCGGTCGGGTAGATCGCCGAGCCAGTCGTCCAACAGCGGAGTCTCGGAGTCGAGGCAGGCAAACAACAACACACCCCAAGTGGCGACCCGAACCGGGATCAGCCCGAAGTCCGCTTTGTCGAAATCGGCTCTGGGAACGTCTTCAAAGAGCGGCGTCGATTGCAGTGTGCCGTCGACCCCATAACCCCAGCGGTGATACGGACAACGAATCGTGTTGACAATGTCGCAGTCGCTTTCGACCAGCTCGGTTCCGCGGTGCCGACACGAGTTATAGAAGCCCCGCAACTCACCATCGGAGCCGCGGGTGATGATGATCGATCGATTGCCAATCGTTCGAGCGATGAGGCGGCCAGGTTCGCTGACATCGTCGGCAATTCCTACGCAGACCCAGGCTCGTTCGAATACCCGCTGCTTCTCGAGTTCGAAAAACTCAGCACTGGCGTAGGCCAACGGATCGAGGCCTGTCGCCTCGAAGACGGCCCGGCGTGTCCCCGCCCACCAGTCTTCGTTAGTCGGATCGAGATCATCAGCCATTGGCGTCAATCCTTCGGCACTCGACCAGCAAACGTCAACTCAGCGAATTTGGCTGACCCTGTCATTCGTCCCCCACGAGCTATCAGCGGTAAGAATCTCAGTGTCGAGCCGCTCACCCAGCGCCATACATAATCGGTCGGCGAGTGAAAGATCTTCGCCACGCTTCCAACGTCGCGCAGCCCATTCGGCGTCGCCCGCCAGCACCGGTTCGATTTGTAGGTCATAGCTCATTAACAATGCTTGCACGATTTCCCAGTCGCGATTCGATTTCAGTATCTTCTGCGCTACTTCTGACCAGTTGGCAGCGCCGCAAGAAGCGTTCGCTGCTAGTGCCGCTTCAACCAGGTCGGCTCCCGATTCGTCTTGAACGAAAGCCAGAATGGACGACGCATCTAGAACTACGCTCACACTTTGTCTTCTCGTCTGGCTGCCGAGCGTCGGTCGGCGAGCAGATCGTTGACGAGATCGAGACCTGCGAGCTCGCTTTTCACCCGGGCACGAAGCTGCTCCCTCGTCAGAAGAACTAGACCATCGGGGGAATCCAGCAGGACAAGCACCGTTCCCTGAGAGAGCCCGGCGCGTTCCCTCACATCGGCTGGCACAACGATTCGGCCACGATCTCCCATTACGACAGTGCTGTTCCCACTCATGGCTCTAGTATACCAGTCATGGTACAGTCGCGGGATTGCACTCCGCGACGCACTATAAGGACCGTGACTCCAGCAGACACGCACATCAGCGCTATCCCAACGGCGAATGGTGTAACCGAGTCGTCTACTCGGGCACTGATTAGGGTTCCGATGAGCGCCCCGCCGGCGATTCGTACCGCGCCGGTGAAGGCCGACGCAGTGCCCGCAATATCGCCAACCGGACCCATCGCAGCGGTGTTGAGATTGGGCATGAGGAACATGAAGCTCGCCAACAGCAGGCCCAGCAATGGCATAAAGACCCAAAAGTTCGGCCTACCGTCGCCCAGCACCGCGACCGCTACCAAACCGGCCGAGAGGCCCATCAGAACGACAAGAACTCGGCTGACAAGACGGTCCATGCCAACTTGTTCGACGATTCGACCGTTGATCAACGCGGCGGCACCGAAAAGTGTTGCGACCGCTCCAAACACTATTGGGAACTGGTCGCCGCGGTCGAATATCTCACTGATGATGAGTTCGCTGCTCGCCAAATAGGCGGTAAACACGCCCTGAAGAAACGTGGTGGCGACCGTGTAGCCGGCCGTAATCGGCGTCCGCGCGACCTGCAAGTATCCTCGGCCGGTGCTCGCGAGGCTCAGAGGCCGACGGCTCGCCGGATCTAACGTTTCTTTGAGTCTGAGACTCCACAGCCCGATCGACGTTGCCCACACAACACAGAACCAGAATAGGGCTCGCCACGGCAGCACCGCGATGATCGCCGCGCCAATCGCGGGAGCGAAGACCGGGACCAATACGAAGATGGCCATTATTTGCGATAACGCCTTGGCCATCGCTGTGCCTTCAAACCGGTCGCGCACGATTGCGGTGGCAACCACCCGCGAACCAGCGGCTCCAACTCCCCAGACGAAGCGACTGGCCAAGAACAGGTCGAACGTGGGAGCAAGCGCCGAGCCCACTGCGCCCAACAGGTAGATGCCGATACCCAGATACAACACAGGTTTGCGGCCAAAGCGATCGGCCAGCGGGCCGTATATCACCTGCGCCAAGGCCAGGCCGAGGAAGAACACGGTAACCACGCGCCCGGTCTCGTTGGAACCTTCACCAAGATCGAAAGCAACCCGGATGTCGTCGAAAGCTGGCAACATCAGATCGATGGCCAACGCAATCAACGCCATGATGGCCGAGGTGAGGGTCAGCAGTTCTCGCCGCCCTAGGCGGCGCTCCATCGTTGGGGTAGCTGGCAACACTATGTTGGAATCCCCTGTCGCCAAGTCCCATGTCTCCCGTGTGAAAACGAACCATAGAACCCTATGGGGTCGGGCCGCCGACGACAATTAACATAGCGTGACTCGCAACGACCGACCCTTGAGGACAGCAAATGCCGACTGAATCGATAGATGCCGCCGTCGCCCACCATTATTCGGCTGGCAACCTACTCGTCGCCATCGAAGCTAGCCTGACGGCACTGGGGAAATCGTCAGCGACGGTCACTGTCGCGGACCTATCGCCAGTCGACGAGTTCCACATCGGAGGCAGAAGCGCAACCACCGATTTGTGCCGGGGACTAGCTGCCGGTGTCGACGACGAACTGCTCGACATCGGCTGCGGAATCGGAGGGACTGCTCGATTCATCGCTTCGACGATCGGTTGTCGGGTAACGGGGCTCGATCTCACAGCCGAGTACGTCGAGGTGGCACGCCAGCTCACCGAGTGGACATCGCTAACGAACCTGTGCAGTTTTGAGCAGGGTAACGCTCTCGAGATGCCGTTTGCCGATGCCAGTTTTGACGGAGCAACCCAGCTTCACGTCGGCATGAATATCGCCGATAAGGCTGCGCTGTTTAGCGAGATATTCCGTGTCCTTCGACCCGGCAGCTCTCTTGCCCTGTTCGACATCATGCAAACGTCAAGTGACGAATTCGACTTCCCGGTCCCTTGGGCCACCAATGACTCGATGAGTTTCGTCGCCGACCTGCCCAGCTACCGGACTGCCCTCGACGCGGCGGGTTTCGAAATTGAATCAGAACGAAACCGTCGCGACTTCGCGGTGGCGTTCTTCGCGGCGCTGCGAGAGCGAGCGGCAGACCGTCAGAATGGGCCGGCACCAATTGGCCTACACATCATTATGGGCCAAGAGGCGCCGCAGAAGATTGCCAACATGATGGCAGCCATTTCTTCGGGAACCCTGGCTCCGGTAGAAATGATCTGCCGAAAGCCCAACGATCGATGAGGCCGAACATTCTGCTGTTGATGGTCGACCAATTGGCCGACGCCTGGTTGGATGACGCGATCACTCCCGCGATCGACAAACTCGCAGCCGAGGGCGTCCGCTTTTCATCGACCTATAGCAATAGCCCGTTGTGCGCCCCGGCCCGGTTCGCCATGATGAGCGGGCAG
>CBERPN010000185.1:0-8521 GCA_965524675.1 uncultured bacterium | reverse complement strand
AGGGCGACTTTGAAGTTGTTGTGCGAGACGACTACGGCGTTCCCGTCGTAATCAAGAACGCCCCCCTGTTGCCCGACGGTCGGCCCATGCCGACGCTCTACTGGCTGGTTGGCAGCGATCTTCGCTCGGCGATTGGCACAATCGAATCTTTGGGAGGTGTACGCGCAGCTGAAGCCGAGATTGGTCTGGAACTCATCACCGCAGCCCACCGGAGTTACGCCGACGAACGCGACGCCCTTATCCCTGCAGGTCACACCGGCCATCGACCCTCGGGTGGGGTTGGCGGAACGCGCCGCGGCGTCAAGTGTCTTCACGCCCACTACGCCTGGTACCTGGCGGGTGGACCCGATCCGGTAGGTCGCTGGGTTCACGAACAACTTTGCCAAGCGGACGCCCCGTCATGACCGGAACACTGTTCGGTGCCATCGATTGTGGAACCGGAGCGACGCGTCTGTTAATCGGAGACGGAACCACTGTGGTCGAGCGACGCACCCGGATTACCCGTCTAGGCGAGGGCCTTGAAGCTTCGGGGCGACTGGCTCCGGCGGCGATCGAACGGGTGGTTTCAATGCTTCGAACCTACCGAGAATTACTCGATCAACACCATGTTGAAGAACTTCGGATCACGGCTACCAGCGCTGCGCGCGACGCCACCAATCGCAAGGAATTCTTTGACGCCGTGCAGGCGGTCATAGGGGTTCGCCCGGAGCTTCTCAGTGGCGACGATGAGGCGAAGCTGACCTTCTTTGGCGCCACCGCTGAGCTCGACGCCACTCAGGGTCCATTCTTGGTGGTCGACATCGGGGGCGGATCGACCGAGTTTGCGTTTGGGTCGTCGCGTTGCGAGGCTGCAATTTCGCTCGACATCGGTAGTGTCCGTCTCACCGAAACCTACATCGAAAGCGATCCGCCGATGCCGGAAGAACTCTTGGCGGTTCTATCGATCACCGAGGCACATCTCGACGATGTCGCTCGGTTACACCCAATGATGGGTTCGGCGAGCACCCTGGTTGGAGTCGCCGGAACAGTGAGCGCCACCGCCGCAGTCGAGCAGGGTCTGGCAACCTATGACCGCGATGCGATTCACCACTTTGTTCTTAGCAAGGCTGCCGTGGAAGACGTTTACCGAACACTCGTGACCGAGTCGAGGTCCGATCGTATCCACAATCCGGGCCTCGAACCCGACCGCGCCGAAATGATTGTCGGGGGCTTGTGCATCCTGGTCAAGGTGATGCGCTACTTCGGATTCGAGGAGTGTCTGGTGTCAGAGTCCGACATCCTCGACGGTCTGGTGATGAGCCAGGTGGCTGCCAACGCCGAGGGATCGGTAGTGGTCCCATGACGACCCTGTTTGGGCGTCGGGTTCTGCTTCGCCCCCTGGTCGTGAGCGATTTCGAGTCATGGCAGGCGGTTCGACGGGCCAACGCCGAATGGTTGATTAAGTGGGAACCGCAGCGCCTCGCGAATCACCCCGACCCGGTCGAGGATCGTCACGCATTCTCGGTTCGGTGTAGCGCTCGCCAACGCGAAAGGCAGTTGGGAACCGCTTACGGTTTCGGGATCTTCGTCAGCGGAAACTTTGCTGGTGAGATGAATATCTCATCTATTCAGCGAGGGCCCTTTCAGAGCGCGTACGTCGGCTACTGGATCGATAGACGCCTAGCTGGCGAGGGGTACACCCCCGAGGCGTTCGTCGTGGCGACGAAGTTCGTATTCGAAGACATTGGCCTTCACCGGATTCAAGCGTCGGTGATTCCTCGCAACACGGCAAGTCGGCGGGTTATGGACAAGTTGGGTCTTCGCGAGGAGGGCACCGCCCAGCGTTACCTTGAGATTAACGGCGTTTGGGAAGACCACGTCCGCTATGCCATGACAGCCGAGGAATGGCAGGCATGCCACGAGGATCTTGAGGCTACCTGGCTCGACTAGTCGGTCGAGCTGATGCGGCTCTTCAGTTTCGAAACCAATGCCACGAACTCGGGCTCTCCCATCGACCACACCTGGGTGTCGATCTCGTGCTCGACCGCGGCCATCGACGAGTGAACATCCTCGGTGTCGTCAATGATCTGTTTTGTACGGCGTACCAAAAGGTTAGGTGCCGCGGCGGCCTTCTTCGCCATCTCGACTGCGTGGTCGAGCAACTCATCGTCGGCGACACAACGCCAGGCGAGGCCCACTCGCTCGGCTTCGCGCCCCGACAACACTTCGCTAAACAGCACCATCGCCTTCACTGCCTGCAGGTCAGTGTGGTTACGCATTCGCCAGGTATGACCACCGCCAGGGGCGATTCCGATCTGAAGAAAGCGACTGTCGAACCTGGCCGACTCGCCCGCGAGGATGACATCGCAAGCGAGCAGGAAGTTCATTCCAGCGCCCACCGCTGCACCATTTACCGCAGCGATCGTGGGCAATGGCGTATGTGCTACTCGAAGGAAGCCATCGTAAACGGCGAGCAGGCCTTCACGCCCCCCCTGGGCCAAAAGATCATCGAGGTCGGCGCCGGCCGAGAAAGCAGGCGGAGCTCCGGTGAGCACGATTGCTCCGAGCGAATCATCAGATTCGATCTCATCGAAGACCATCGCTAGCTCGGCACTCATTGGAAGGCTGGCAATATTGCGTCGATCAGGGTCGTCCAGAGTGATAACGGCTACGCCATCTGATTTATCTACGGTTACGAAGTCCATGAACTCATCATCGCATGGTTGCTACGGTCGGTCGTAATGGCGACGACACTTGGCGAAGTTCTCGATGAACTTCGGAACGACAATTCATTGGCCAGCTCCTACGAGCGAGGCGACATCGACGACCTTCACAAGTCGCTCGATGAGCAGATTGTGAACATCATCGATGCTGTTGACCTGCCCGAAGAGATTCTGCCCATCCGAATCCCGAAGAGCCGAATAACTGCTGTGCTCGCATGTCCGCGCAAGGCGGTCGAAGAATTGGGTGGCGACATCGATCCATTCAATTCTCTAAGAGGCGCAGTTGCCGATGTCACCGCTGTTGTCGCAGCAATGTCGCCTTCTAAACCGCTCGATCTCGACGAGATCATGCAGGGTGTGGCCATGATCGACGCCGAGAGCGATGGCGTCGAGCTATGGCGGTCTGCGAATCGCGAGCGTCGAGCCGAGCTCAGGGAGTATCTCGTCCCGCTGGTCGAGCGCTTTCAGCAATCTTGTTCCGGCGTCGATGCCCGTTGGGTCGTACGCCCGCAGTTCACCGCACAAGCGAGTTTCGCGGGCGGCCGAGTGGTCAGCACGGCGCGATTCGATATGTTGCTCTCGCAACCGAACCGGAGCGAGACTTCGGTGATCGTCGAGGTCAAGGCTGGTAAAAGTCACAGCGACCACCGGGCTGATGCCTTTCTGTATGCGCTGCTAGAGACATTGCGAACAGCCGTTTCGCCGCTAGCGGTTGTTGCGGCCGGAACCGATGAGATCCCCCTTCAGGTCGAACGCGTAACCGGAGGCGTTCTCGAAGCGGCCGCTCGCCGGTTGCTTGCCGCCACCGCCGTAGTCGTCGATCTCGCTGCAAACCCGACAGAAGATCCAGAGGAAAAACCGGGACGGCATTGCGCAATCTGCAGGGTGAGAAAGCAATGCGGATCGGCTTTGGTCGGGCCGCTTAAGTCCTCGGAGGAACCATGATGGTGGGAGAACGCTCACCACGCGACTTGGCGGTGTATGCCCGCGAATGGACGATTGAACGCCTCGAACCGTTCGCGATGCAAACTGCGCCGGGGCGCTACGGCGATGCCCCGCAAGGCGAACGTGTTCGCCTTGCCAGTTTCGGATTGACTACAATGCTCGACTGCCCAGCGAAGCTAACCGCACCACCAGCACCGTTTGAATGGGATGTGTACAAGGCCACCAGATGGCTGGGGACACGGTCGCTTCATCGCTATCTCTCCGACGATTCGATCGTAACCATCCGCCAGGCGGTCGTCTCGACGATGGCGGAGGCGGTCAGGTCGGCTGGCGAGGAATCAACCTATGTCGATGGTTGGATCAGAACTCAGACGCGGGCCTGTCGGGCCTTGCTAGCAGCGAGGGCAGGCGGTTGGGTCGCCTCGTTGATCGAGACGGTGCGAGAGCAAGATCCCGAAGCCGAAGCGCTTCGTCCGGCTCCCGTCGATGGCCCACCCGTCCGTTTCTATATGCCCGATCGAGCCTTTATCGTCGAGCCTCGAATCGACGCGCTGTACGGACGCCGAGCTACCAGAACAACAAGTTCAGAAACCATCCTTACCGTGGTGGGTCAGGCAGCGATGGTCAGAGATCTGCTGTGTTTTGAAGCGCTGGCAGTAACGGTTGCGACAGGTGTTGCGCCCGGTTACGTGGCTGGCGTAATGCCACGGGTTGGGCGAGTCGACAAGTTGAGTGTCGATGTAGCGGTCCTCGAAAAGGGATTGGATCTGGCGGTCCGGCTTGCTGAACTCGAGGTAAGAGCAATCAACAGTGTGGGTGCCGAAGGGATCGAACGGAATCCGACATTCTTCGGGTGCCGATCCTGTTCGCTGGCTGCTTCGTGCGACGAGCGAGCTGCTGCAGACCTAGAGCCTGTAATCTATGGGGGTCTACAGGCGATCCGTCAGGCACCAGCTGCCGACTAGAACACCAGGACACTAATCGGCTGCGGGATCGTTTCCGGCCCATTGGTCGACCCACTCCAACATGTTGGCATCTTGGAGAGGGGTGGCGCTTTGGCGTTCGGCGCGCACATCGCGAAAAAGCGTACGACTATTCGGTACAACTTCGATGGGCAGTCGTTTGAAGAAGTCTGAGACGTTGGTGTGGCCTTGACGGAGAAACACCAGTAGCTCACCAGCGATGCTGCCATACGCGGGGTTGGTCGCGTCGTCGTTTGCTGCGAGTGAGTTTTCTCGGTCGAGTATGAATACCCATGATCCGCCCAACTCTGGTTCGATTACAGCGGTGTTGAGCTTCAAGTTGCCAAAGGCACCTGTTAGGGGCCCGTTGGCTGTAGCTGTTGCCGAGCGTTCGGCGAACGGATGTGCGGCCGGAACGACTTCCAGTGTCACGTCGGAGAGATTAAGAACTCTGGTTGGAACCGGTTCGGGATGTTTATTGAAGTCGCTTGGGGCCAATGCCAACGGGCGAGTCTCGGAGTCGATGCGAAATAGTGCACCATCGCCACGGATGACCACCGGGACTTTGGCGATTGTGAGGCCTTCTAGATCGAACGCTGCAATATTTGCCTCGCGCCTTCGCCACCAGAGCATCCAGACCGCGGTGAGAACTGCAAATACCAGAGCGACACCGGCTAGGCGCAGCAGCTGTGTGGAGAGCGATGTGCCCGTTTCCTCGATCGCTGCTTGAGGAGCGAGATCTACTTCGACCAAGGCGTTTGCCGAAGTCGTGAATCCGTGTCCATCACTTGCGGTCCCAAGCACGTTCACATCGATTATTGCTGGCCCGACGAAACCCTGTGGGAGGGTAACTACGGCGTCGAATGAGCCCTTGCCGTCTGCTGTTCGAGCGAGTGGTACCGAGAAACTGTCGCCTGTCTGATCGGTGATGGTCGCCTCAACCAACAATCCCAAGTTCTCGATTGGCTGTCCGTTGAGAGTGGTGACTGTCGCTTCGATCAGGTTTGAGGCCCCGAGTTGAAAAGCCGGCAGGTTGGGGATTTCGGCGAGTAGGTTCGGAAATATCGAAATTTGCATGTTGGCGGGGTCGCTGTCGGACGATGGAGCGACCGCCGAAATTGTCCAGTCGCCTTCGACCAGTTCGGCCCTCGCCGATGGGAGGATTTCGACAGATACTGAGTTGTCGTCGATCCAGTTAGCTGAGGCCACCGCACCTGGCAGCGCGACGTCTCTGGGGCGGTCGAATCCAATGCGAGCTCGTTCGCCGTCGGGGTCGATTATTAGGAGCTGTTGGCCTGGCTCGGCAAACACCACATCTATCTTAAACCGTCGAATCAGCTGATCGATTTGTACCGTTTGGGCAGATACACAGTCTTCACCTTCGCTGCACACGGCGATCGAGGCGGACGCAACCGCTCCACCAGCGATCCGCCCGGCGATCTCTCCGAAGGCTAAGGCGAGGTCGTCGCTGCCAACCGGTGAGAAGACACCGCGACTGCCGGTGAGATCAGAACCGCATATCTGTCCGTCCGAGCGTCCGGTGGTGAGGGATTCGAGGAGCCCGAGATCGATAAAGTCTGACTCTGCTAAGGCGATTGTGACAAGCCGTACCCCGCCCTCGTCGATGCTGGTCATGGTGCTGTCGTCGGTGTCGCAAAGAGCCTCACGCCCGAGAGTTCGGGCCTCGCGAACAGCGTCGGCATCGGTGATCTCGACGCCGAGGGCATAGGGCTTCTCGACCCCATAGAGTTCCTGTTGTTCGGTGGAGTTGCGGACTTGGATGTCGTAACCACCGTCGGCAAAGAGCAAGACTAAGTTGCAGGTCGATTCGCCGAGTGGTTCTAAGGTTTCGAGCGCACCCGCGAGCGCGTTTGGTAGGTCGGTATCGATTCCGTCGCTTCGACTACCGAACGACTCGATTTCGTCCGTAAAACGGTCGACCGTTGGCGTACTGAGTTCTACCCATTCGCCGGTCTCATCGTGGAAGTCATCAGAGAATCCGGCGAGTCGTACCTCTACTGGCTTCTCGACGGCTAGGTCGACGAATGTTTCGAGCGCGAACTTTGCTGCGGTGATTCGTTCGTTGTCGGGGTCGGTAAACTTTAGGCTCCCTGACTCATCGATCAAGAAAAGCACGCGAACATCGTCGGCTGTGGCTACACAGGAGGCAACCGATTGAATACTTCCGGTTGCTTCATCTTGAGCACTCGCAGGGCTTGCGGCGAGCACTTGGGTTGCGATGAAGGCGAACGCGACAAAACCGGCGGCCAGGGCGCGTTGTAGCGCCAACGGGGCGAGGGACACAGATATCACCTGTAACTGATCGGCTCTTCGGCGAGAAATTCCAGCTTCGGTCCCTGTCGGTTTAGGCTGCCTGGAGTTCGGTTGGCTCAACGATCTCCCAGAGTTGGGCGCGAAAGGCCTTGGCTGGGCCAGGGCCGAGATCGTTTGCAACTACGGTGCCTTCGATCATGTCGGCCACTACGGCGTGCCATGGACGGTTGCGCAGTTGCACCGCCACCGAAGTGCTCGTTCCGCTGCGTTTGATGGTGCGGTGGGCATTGCCGATTCGCGGCGGGCTACGAAATGTTGGCGCAGCGTACCCGAGTTGGCGTGAACGATCGGTTAGCTGGCGGGCAGCTCTTGCAAATCTGAGCGAGGTCGGTTCCACATATCCATACTGACGAGCGGGTGTGACATTGCTAGGCGATGGCTTCTTGGGGCACTGCTCAGCGGTGCCCGGGGCGGGATTCGAACCCGCACGCTCCTGTCGGAGCAGAGGGGTTTAAGCCCTCAGTGTCTGCCATTCCACCACCCGGGCGTACTAACCACTCTAAGGGCTTAGCCAGTAGGTGAGAGTACTGTGCCCGGAAGCCTGTTGCTTTCCACTCAGCAACTCGAAGAGTTCCCGTCGCCTACGGCGACGGTGCCGTTAGGCCCACGGACAGCGGCGAGTGGGTTCGCTCCGCTCACCCACCGGCGCGGGTCCTAAGGGACCGCCAACCGATAGCGCAGCTGGATATCGGAGTGAAGTCCGTGCCCCCAACTTTGGTGGGATTGTCACCGCTGCTCGGCATCGGACGCAATTTTGCGCTAGACAATGCGTGCCGCGAATCCGCGGCCGGAATAACCTCCGTACGCCTCGCAAAGGGATAACCATGGGCATATTCGATTTCGTACGTAACGCTGGCGCAAAAGTCGGCATTGGCAAAAGCACTGGCGAGATAGCTGACGAGAAGGCTGCCGAGGAACGAAAAGAAAAGAACGTTGCTACGGCTAAGAGGGCCAAGGTTCAGCGAGTCCGCAAGGCGGCCGCCGAGCGTCGTGAAGCATCGGCGACAGAGGCCAAACGCGAACAAGCGACCGAAGACCGTCGCGCCAACCTTTCTCGCTCTCACGAACTCGAAGACTATGTTCAAAAGCTGGGGCTTGAATGCGACGGTCTCGACATTCGCTACAAGGACGGTGTCGCATACATCAACGGCACTTCTCCCAGCTACAAGGCCAAGCAGAAGATTATTCTTGCCGTAGGTAACTGCGAGGGTGTCGAGAAGGTCGACGAGGAAATCAAGGTAGTGAAGGTCAAGGCCGATGAGCCGGATGAGGAAGAGGCAGTATTCGTTACCGTCAAGAGCGGCGACACACTCAGCGCGATTGCACGCGATCACCTCGGCTCGGCTAGCCGCTATCCCGAGATTTTCGAAGCCAACAAGCCAATGCTTACAGACCCAGACCTAATCTTCCCCGGCCAAGTACTACGTATCCCCGGTGGGACCGAGTAGCGAGCGGGACCTAGCGGGCCTTGCGGCCCCCCCGTTCACCGCGAGAGCGCAAGCATTGCCGTGGCGACATGGATTGCGACGCCGTTAGCCAATGCATCTTCGTTCATCCGCATGCGGTTTGAGTGCAATG
>CBERPN010000184.1:0-8525 GCA_965524675.1 uncultured bacterium | reverse complement strand
CGATCATTCCATGAGTAGTCGGCCGCAGCGTCGAGGCCGTTTGCCACCACCGGTGCACCGTCGCCCGAGCCGCCGTATCGCTGACCCGTGGGAAGCCTCCACCAGGGTTGATGAGGCAAGACGGCGTGGATTACGTTGAGGTGCAGACCGTCGGACGGCACCACACGGTCGAGCCATTCGCCGATCTTGCGGTCGGCCGACGGGTCGGATTGTCCGACCTTGAAGTCGACAGGTGTTCTGATAGCACGGCGTGGTTTGGTCCGCTCGATCACGACGTCTGCAGAGTCGGCAATCAGATCGAAAAGCCCATCCGTCGCGGAGCCGCCCACTGTGTCGGAGTCGCCGCAGAGTTCGCTCGGGCAGATCTTGGTGATCGATTCGTGGACTCGCATCTGGTGGGTTCCGGCGAGCATGGTGAAGAGGTTCTGCGGGAACTCATCGACTACAGGCAATGCCTCGATGTCGACCGGGTAGTTGCCCGATAACAGCGCCGGCACAGCGGTTGGGGTCGATGGAGCGACTGCCGATGCGTTGCGAAACCAGGTGCTGTCGTCGGCCAGGCTAGCGAACCCCGGCCAGCGATCGTCGTCGACGTTGCCGTTGGCATCGAGCAGCGAAAGGGTGGGCAGCTCATCGAGCACGATGTACACCACCGGTGCGGGTGAACCCATATCGACCCTGGCCGCACTTGCCGTTCCGTCGTTAAACAGAATGTCGGCCACCGGCGACGCGAACAAAAACAGGGCCACCGACAAGGGAGCGAACAACGCTACGAAGGCCATCACGAGGCTGGTTATCGAATCGATTAACCAGGCTGCGGCTACCGCTACGCCTGCGGACACAGCGACGATGATGAGAATGGCCGGGCGCCACGACGTTGTCGACTTCGTCACCTGCGCAACAAAAGTTGCGATGAGAGTGACGATTAGAAGCAGCTGAATGCCGTCGCCCGCCCGCCGTCCCAAGAATCGTCCGACTACCTGTTGAAGACCCCAAAGCGCGAGCGCTGGACCCAATACGACCAGGAGAGCGAAACCGATAATCCCGAGTGCCGAGATGTCTCGAAAGATGAACTCCTCGGCTGCTGAACCGAAGGCATCGAGGACGGGTTGAGTAATGGCTAGCGCGGTAAGAGCAATCAGTTCGAGTAGTCGTCGAAGCGACGACCTAGGCGCGGCCATCACAGGAGCCTATTGCCGGAGACGTGTCACCCGACATCATGTCTTTGTAAGATCGGACGATGGCCGAGTATCGCTCACGCACAACAACCCACGGACGAAACCAAGCCGGAGCTCGAGCGCTTTGGCGCGCGACCGGTATGACCGACGACGATTTCGACAAACCGATTATCGCTGTCGCTAACTCTTTCACCCAGTTCGTGCCCGGCCACGTCCACCTAAAGGACATGGGTCAACTAGTGGCGCGCGAAATCGAGGCCCACGGCGGAGTCGCCAAAGAGTTCAACACCATCGCTATCGACGACGGCATAGCCATGGGCCACGCTGGCATGTTGTATA
The DNA here is from genome assembly GCA_965524675.1 of uncultured bacterium. Lineage (GTDB taxonomy): Bacteria > Actinomycetota > Acidimicrobiia > Acidimicrobiales > SHLQ01 > CALLQB01. The sequence continues at coordinate 7,008 of CBERPN010000184.1, read as the reverse complement.
GCCTGCCGAGCCGAGACCTGATCGCCGATTCGGTCGAGTACATGGTCGAGGCGCACCGGGCCGACGCATTGGTGTGCATCTCCAACTGCGACAAGATCACCCCAGGAATGTTGATGGCGGCGATGCGGCTCAACATTCCGGCCATCTTTGTGAGCGGTGGCCCAATGGAGGCGGGAAAAACGAAGTTGTCGAGCGGCGAGGTCAAGGTCGACCTCATCGACGCGATGATGAAGGCAGGCGATGATTCGATCTCAGACGACGACGTCGAACTGATCGAACGGTCGGCGTGTCCAACCTGTGGTTCTTGTTCGGGAATGTTCACCGCCAACTCGATGAACTGCCTCACCGAGGCACTCGGACTCTCGTTGCCAGGCAACGGAACCATGCTGGCAACCCACGCCGATCGAGAAGGGCTATTTCTCGAAGCGGGCCGCCGCATTGTCGACCTCTCAGTGCTCTACTACGAAAAGGACGATGATTCGGTTCTGCCGCGCAGCATCGCCAACAAGGCTGCCTTTGCTAACGCCATGACCCTCGACATTGCGATGGGTGGCTCTACCAACACCGTATTGCATCTGCTTGCCGCCGCTCACGAGGCCGAGGTCGACTTTACGATGTCCGATATCGACGCTTTGTCTCGCAAGGTGCCAAACATTTGCAAGGTGGCCCCATCGGTGCAGGAGTACCACGTCGAAGACGTTCACCGCGCTGGCGGGATCTTTGCCATCATGGGTGAACTCGACCGTGGCGGACTTATCGATACTTCGCTCCCCACCGTGCACAGCGCCTCGGTCGCCGAAGCCCTCAATCAGTGGGATATCAAGAGCGATACCATCAGCGAAGAAGGGCGGCAGTTCTTCATGGCAGGCCCAGCTGGCATCCCGACCCAGCAGGCGTTTAGCCAATCGACCCGTTGGCCAAGTCTCGACGACGATCGCGCCGGCGGCTGCGTGCGTAGCGTCGAGAACGCGTACACCCGCGATGGTGGGCTGGCGGTGTTGTACGGCAACCTCGCCGAAGAAGGCTGCATCGTCAAGACGGCTGGGGTCGATGAATCGATTTGGCACTTCGAGGGTCCGGCACGTGTTTATGAATCTCAGGACGCCGCGGTGGAAGGCATTCTCGGTGAAGAAGTGCAGTCGGGCGACGTGATAATCGTTCGCTACGAAGGACCAAAGGGCGGGCCGGGGATGCAAGAAATGCTGTACCCAACCACCTATATCAAGTCACGAGGCCTCGGTAAGGAATGCGCGTTGCTCACCGATGGGCGCTTCTCCGGCGGTACCGCTGGTCTGTCGCTGGGCCACGTTTCGCCCGAAGCGGCCGAGGGTGGCCTGATCGGTCTGGTCGAGAACGGCGACCCGATAATAATCGACATACCGACACGGTTGATCAAACTCGACCTGTCCGACGACGAAATCACTGAACGGCGAGCCGCCATGCAATCTCGTGGCGCCGAGGCGTGGAAGCCAACCGGGCGCGACCGCGTGGTATCTAAGGCGCTGCAAGCGTACGCAGCGCTGACCACCTCGGCCTCAAAGGGCGCCGTCCGCGACCTATCGCAGCTCAAATAGCCGTTCTGTCCTTCTGCCAGCGTGGATCGGCCTTGTGGGGCCGGTTTTAGCTGGTGGAACGATTTAGCGGGTAGCACGCCTCGTCGCTTGGATGACATCTGGTTATACTGACCGAATCATGTTCTGCCGACTCACCTCGCCCGACCTAGTAGTACTCGTAATCGTGTAGCACGCGTCCGCCCCCGATCGCGTGCTAGAGCCTCCCATCTGGGAGGCTCTTGTGGTTTTCGGGGTCGGTTTGCTGGGTCGACGAGTGAGCACAGAACAAACCTTAAAGAAAACAACACTGGAGAAGATTGCAATGATGACCAATGGTGGTGACGCACTGATAAAGGCCCTCGAACTCGAGGGTGTAGAGGTGATGTTCGGCCTTCCCGGTGGCGCGATCCTTCCGGTATATGACCCCATTATCGATTCCTCCATCCGTCACATTCTGGTACGTCACGAGCAAGGTGCAGGCCATATGGCCTCCGGATACGCCCACGCTACGGGCCGTCCCGGCGTGGTGATGGTCACAAGCGGCCCGGCTGCGACCAACATGGTTACCCCGCTTCTCGATGCCTACATGGATTCGGTACCCATGGTCTGCATCACCGGCCAGGTGGCCTACAGCGCCATCGGCACCGACGCGTTCCAAGAAGCCGACACCACCGGAATCACCATGTCGGCCACCAAACACAACTTTTTGGTCACCGAGGCCAAAGACATCGCCCAAACAATCCACGAGGCCTTTCACATCGCCACAACAGGGCGGCCAGGCCCGGTGTTGGTAGATATCCCGAAGAACCTTGTCAACCCGGTCGATCCGTCTTCGCAGTGCGAATGGGCCGAGCCGTCGGCGCCGGACCTGCCGGGTTATAACCCGCTCCTCGAGCCCGACCCCAAACTAGTAGCCGAGGCCGCCGAACTAATTCTCGCGGCTGAACGACCAGTGATATACGCCGGTGGTGGCATTTTGCGATCTCGTGCAGCCGAAGCGTTGTATGCGTTTGCCGAGTTGGTTCAAATCCCGGTGGTAACCACTTTGATGGCCCGCGGTGCGTTCCCCGACAGCCATGAACTCAACCTCGGGATGCCGGGCATGCACGGCAACTACACGGCGGTAATGGCGATGCAGCAATCCGATCTGCTTATTGCCCTAGGTAGTCGGTTCGACGATCGGGTAACCGGCAAGCTCGACGGCTTTGCCTCCGACGCAAAGATCATTCACGTCGATATTGATCCTGCTGAACTCGGAAAGGTTCGACGACCCGACGTTGGAATCCAGGCCGACGCCAGGCTCGCGATCGAAGCACTAATCGCAGCGGTCTCCGAGTTGGGGGGCTCCGATGCCCAGGCCGATTGCAAGGCTTGGCGTTCCACTCTGTCAGGATGGCAAGAACGATTCCCGCTGGTCTATCAAGACGCAGCTCCAGGCGAGGCTCTCAAGCCTCAGATGGTCATGGAAGCGTTGCGCGATGCAAGCCCCGACGACACGATTGTTACGTCCGGTGTTGGTCAACATCAAATGTGGGCCAGTCAGTTCTGGAAATTCGATTACCCGTACACGTGGATCAACTCGGGCGGGCTCGGAACGATGGGCTTTTCTATCCCAGCGGCCATCGGTGCCAAGGTAGGGATGCCCGACCGCACGGTTTGGGCGGTCGACGGCGACGGTTGTTTCCAAATGACTGCCCAAGAGTTGGTAACCGCTTCAATGGAGAAAATCCCCATCAAGGTGGCGCTGTTCAACAACGGGTATCTCGGTATGGTGCGCCAGTGGCAGGAGATGTTCTACGAGGAGCGCTTCTCCGAGGTGTACCTGTCACGTGATGTCCCCGACTACAAAATGTGGTCCGAGGCAATGGGTTGTGCCGCAATCCGGGTCGACTCGCCCGAAGAGGTCGAGCCCGCTATCGCCAAAGCCAACGAGATCAACGATCGACCTGTAGTGGTCGAGTTCCGTACCGATCCGGTCGAGAAGGTCTTTCCGATGGTGCCGGCCGGCGCCTCGAACGACGCCCTGATGGTCGATCCATCGCAACGGAAAGGTTGAGAGGAATCGTTATGGAAAACCGCTTTCACACCGTTGTCGTCAAAGTCGAAAACAAGGCGGGCGTGCTCGCTCGCGTGTCGGGCTTGTTCGCCCGACGAGGCTTCAACATCGACTCACTCGCCGTAGCCCCTACCGACGACGACAACTTCAGCCGCATCACCTTTGTCGTCGACGTCGAGTCGGCTCCCCTCGAACAGGTAGTCAAACAGCTAGACAAGTTGATAAACGTGGTCGAGATCACCGAACTCGATCCGGCCCATTCGGTCGAACGCGAGCTAATGCTTGTGACAGTGCGGGTTGACGGCGAGGGCCGAGGCGCGATTCTTGATCTCGTGCAAATCTTTGACGCCACCGTGCTCAATGTTGGTCACGACCAAATGATGTTGTCGTTGTCTGGGTCCCCAGGGCGGATCGACGACTTCGAAGATCTCGTTCGACCCTACGGGATCGAAGAGCTTCAACGCACCGGACGGGTCGCGCTACCGAAACTTGCTAAGACCGAACAACCAACCGATTCCCAAAAGGATTGAACCAGTGGCAGCCAATATCTACTACGAAGCCGACGTCGATCGATCGAAATTTTCAGGTCGAAAGGTTGCAGTGCTGGGCTACGGATCCCAAGGCCATGCGCACGCACTGAACCTGAAAGAATCGGGTGTCGACGTGGCGGTGGGCCTACGCGAGGGCTCGCCGTCAAAGGCCAAGGCTGAATCCGAGGGGTTAAAGGTAATGGGCCTCAGCGAGGCTTCGGCGTGGGCCGACGCCATCATGATCCTGCTTCCCGACACCGAACAAGCAGCGACCTACACCGAACACATCGAGCCAAACCTGAACGACAATGATGCAATCATGTTCGCTCACGGGTTCAACATTCGCTTTGACCTGATCAAGCCTCCCTCGACAATCGATGTCGTAATGGTGGCTCCGAAGGGCCCCGGTCACCTGGTTCGCAGAACCTACACCGAGGGCGGCGGAGTGCCAGCGCTTATCGCTGTCGAACAAGACTCATCGGGCGACGCCAAAGCGCTGGCTTTGGCATACGCCGACGCTATTGGAGCGGCGCGCGCCGGAGTCATCGAGACCACCTTTACCGAGGAGACCGAAACCGATCTGTTCGGCGAGCAGGTCGTACTCTGTGGCGGGACTTCCGAGTTGGTGCGCAGCGGTTTTCAGACCCTGGTCGACGCTGGCTATCAACCTGAGATCGCCTACTTCGAGTGCTTGCACGAGCTTAAGCTCATCGTCGACCTCATGTACGAACAAGGCATCTCCGGTATGCGTTACTCGATCTCTGATACAGCAGAGTACGGCGACATGAGCCGGGGTGGGCGGGTCATCAACGACTCGGTTCGTGAGGAAATGAAGACCATCCTCAGCGAGATTCAAAGCGGCGAGTTCGCAAAGGAGTGGGTGGCCGAAGCTCAAGGTGGTCGAGCCAACTTCAACGCCATGGAAGCCGCTGGGCAAGACCACCTGATCGAAAAGGTCGGAAGCGAGCTTCGCGCAATGATGCCTTGGATTAGCGCCGGGAAGGTATCGGTGCAGGACGCCAGCGGCGGCCAAGGACTCGACGCCGTAACCTGATAGGCCAACCTTCCCCGAGCCTTTTTGGGTTTCGCCCGCCGCAACCGGTGCTCACAACAGCACTTTTCGGCGGCGAGCGTGCCCACGGGGTGCTTAAGCGGTGGCTCTCGTAGGCCGAAAATAGCTGTAGTACTGCCGACACTCCCGTCGCGTGCTGAAAAGAGACCATGGCCCTCGCCCCCGAGAAAGAGATCGCTTCCGCTGGTGTTTCAGCGCTAGACGATCCGAATCACGGTGCACTAGAGCCGCGCCCGACAGGTACCAGGGCGCGCTCGGTTGATGGCGTCAACGCCAAGCTAGTCATGCTGATGGTCGACCTGATCGCCGTGATGGCGGCCTTGTGGCTATCGGTACAGCTCAATGCCCGATTCAATCCTGGCGATCCAACAGCGCCGGAAACCTACTTCGCACTGCTGATGGCGACCTTGCCCGTATGGCCAATAGCTTTCACAGGTCAGGCGCTCTACAAGGCGCGCTTCATAACCCGAGGCGTTGACGAAGGCTGGCGAACGATCAAAGCGATCATGCTAAGCATCGTGTCGGTCGGCATCGCCAGCATCGCACTGGGTGTGCCGATCGATCGAGGCTGGTACGGGCTAGCAATCCCAACGATGCTTGCGGTGGTCGGTGCCGAGCGCGTCGTGGCTCGAGTCTGGTTTCGGCGATCGCGGCGCAGCGGCAAACTTCTGCGCAGGGTTCTGATCGTCGGTAAGAATGCTGAGGGTTGGCTAATGAAGGAGATGCTCGACGCCGACCGAAGCCTTGGCTATGACGTTGTTGGGTTCGTCGAGGACTATTTTGAGGCCGACGGTGTGCCGTCTCAAACCCAATCGTTGCGCGACACCGACCGGACCCTAGAAACAGTGAAGAGGCTTGAGTGCGGTGGAGTGGTAATTGCTGCAACCGCCATGGACGTCGGCATTTCCAACCGATTGATCAGGACGCTCACCGACAACGATGTCCACGTCGAGCTCTCGTCGACACTCTGCGACATCGCTTCTGATCGGCTGACGATTCGTCCGCTCGGAAGATTTCCAATGGTCTATATCGAGCCTGTTCGACGCCACGGCTGGCGAGCCAAAGCCAAGCAAGCATTCGACCTGACTGTCGCAACGGGCTTGTTGGTGGCGTTTCTGCCGCTCTTAGCTGTGGTGGTACTCGCCATCAAGCTCACCAGTCGCGGGCCCGTGTTCTTTGCTCAAGAGCGCGTGGGCCGCGACGGCAAGCTCTTTAAGGTGCTCAAGTTTCGCACGATGGTCGATAACGCCGAGGACCTACTCGACGAAGTTCGCCACCTCAACGAGGCGAACGGACCGCTGTTTAAGATTAAGGACGATCCACGGATCACTGGGCCTGGACGAATTCTGCGAAAATCGTCAATTGACGAATTGCCTCAGCTCATCAACGTTTTACGGGGCGAGATGAGCATGGTTGGTCCGCGACCGGCGTTGCCTTCCGAGCGTGAACAATGGGACCCGAGCTTACACAACCGGCTCAGGGTCAAGCCCGGGATAACCGGAATGTGGCAGGTCAATGGCCGCAGCAACGCCGAGGGCGGCGACTATGGACAGCTCGACCTTTACTACGTTGATAACTGGACCCTAGTAACCGACTTGTTGATAATGCTGCGCACAATCCCAGCGGTGCTGTTTCAGCGAGGCGCCCACTAGCGAACCTCGTTCGAGACTGGTTAGCCGCTTAGCGCTTCGCGGCTCTTGGCGAATGAGTTCGTGTTGAGTGTCGCCCGATTTGCGAAGTGCCTTCCGGCTTCTTCGCCAGCGAAGTTCGATGACGAGATGCGCATCGAACCAAGGT
>CBERPN010000183.1:0-8551 GCA_965524675.1 uncultured bacterium | reverse complement strand
GGCGGCGGTTGCTGAGCCGAGAATTCATACGGTCGAGAGTGCCGACTATTATGACGGTGCATACGAGGCGGCCGTGGTGAGTACCACCGGAGTACGGGCCAGCAGTCGCGAGTCGAGCGCATACGTTTCGGTAAGCGTGATAGCTAGCGAAGGCGACGACACCCAGGACGGCTACGGCTTCGCAGTCGGACGCGAATTGTCCGACATCGATATCGACAAGGCTGCTGCCGACGCGGCCGAGCGCTCCACCCGATTGCTAGGTGCTCAGCAGGCGCCGACCGAGCGGCTCACCGTTGTTCTCGACCCCTACGTGGCCGCCCAGTTTACGAGCATCATCGCCTCGACACTCAACGGCGAGTCGGTGCTGAAAGGACGATCGCCGTTCGCCGACCGTATGGGCGACAACGTTGCCAGCGAGTTGGTTTCGCTTGTCGATGACCCAACCGACCCGCGGCGATTCACAGCCAGTTCCACTGACGGCGAAGGTCTGGCGACTCGCAAGAATGTCCTGATCGACTCGGGCGAGCTCAAGAGCTTTGTGCACAATTCCTATACCGCGAGGAGGGCGGACACCGTATCGACGGGTTCGGCTGTTCGGGGCGGCTACAAGACGACACCTGGTGTCGGAATCAGAGCTGTGTCGATCTTGCCAGGGACTACCAGCCGCGACGGTCTCATCGGGGCGATCGACAACGGTTTGCTCGTAACGTCAGTGTCGGGTCTTCACTCCGGAGTGAATCCAATCAGCGGTGACTTTTCTACGGGTGCATCCGGAATCAGAATCCGCGATGGCCAACTGGCAGAACCGATCCGAGAGGTGACGATTGCATCCACGCTGCAGCGCATGCTGCTCGACGTGCTCGCAGTCGGCGACGACATCGAATGGTTGCCCATGTCGGCCACCGGGGTTTCGCTCGCCATCGGCGACGTCACGATGTCGGGAAGCTAAGCCCGAACCGAACGCGATCACGACCCACCTCTACTTGCCGATGGACACCTGATGCCAGATCTATCCACCCTCGACGCGATCATTCTGGGCCTTGTGGAAGGCCTTACCGAATACTTGCCGGTGAGTTCCACGGGTCACCTGCTTGTGACCAATGAATTCCTCGGATTGGTAGACACCCCCGAGGCCGAGAAGGCTAGCGATACCTTCGCCATCTGCATTCAAGCTGGCGCAATCCTCGCAGTTGTAGTCCTGTACTGGGAGCGAATTCGACAGATGCTCGATGGATTACTCGGTCGCAGTGCTGAGGGGCGTCGCGTGTTGAGCGCGGTTCTCGTGGCATTTCTGCCCACGGTGATAATCGGTCTTACTCTCAAAGACATTGTGCGCGAGCGCTTGTTTGGCGTTGGACCGATCGCCGTCGCCTGGGTCGCCGGCGGTTTGGTGATTCTTTGGTTGCAACGAAGCGGTTGGTTCGACCAGACTCGCGACGAGCTTGGGGCACTAACTATGCGCAAAGCGGCGATTATCGGAGCCCTTCAGGCGGTGGCTTTGTGGCCGGGAGTGAGCCGCTCAATGACCGTAATCATTGCCGGTGTGCTCGTTGGCTTGTCGCTGCGTGCTGCCGTTGAGTTCAGCTTCTTGCTCGGCCTACTAACCCTCACCGCTGCCACCGCATTGTCGTTTCTCGAAGATGGCCAAGAGATGATCGATACCTTCGGAGTGCTGAACCCACTCATTGGCTTAGCCGTTGCCTTTCTGTCGGCGCTCGCTGCCGTCAAGTGGATGGTCGCCTGGCTCAACGAAAAAGGATTCGAAGTCTTTGGCTGGTATCGACTGCTCGTGGGTGGCGCGGCTTTCGTACTCATTGGTAGCAATGTTTTGTCATGGTCTTAGAAGCAAGAGCGGGGGGTCCTTAGCCCGCTAAAACCAAGACGACGGTGCCGTTGACGAGGGCGTCGACGATCGTCACCACAGACTCTTCAGGAACCGAAATGGTCACGGCCGACTCGTCGAGATCGATGACAACGGCGTCGCGCAGAACCACTTCGGTCGGCCGTATTTCACCAACGATGAGCGGGTCGGTAACGACCACTGCATGAACCAGATCGCCTTGTTCAAGTCGCGGTAACGTAACGGTCAGCGGTATCGCAACGCCCACCACACCTTCGGGAACAGGCCTCGCTGGGGTTGCTTCTGCCGCGACCAGTATTTCGGGAGTCGACGAGTGTGCGGTCGGCAGCGAGAACGCCAAGTAGATGGCGATCAGCCCCGAAGCGATTCGCCAAAGAGTCCGATGACGGCCGAGCAATCGCCTTAGCCTGGTAAAAGGGCGGCTGGCTAACAGCGGAATACGATACGGCGGTCGCTCGACCATGACATCTCCAAAGACAGAAGGCTGTGGCGAGGGGAAGTCGCGAACGCGTGAGATCGAGTCGAACCCTAGTCTTTGCTCGATGATGAGGAAGAGCTAGAAGACGATTTTGGTTTCGACGAAGTCGAGTCAGGCTTAGACGGCGATTTCGAGTCTGACGTTGACTCGGACTTTTTGTCGCTCGACTTCGAAGATTTATCGCCGCTCGAACTCTCAGAGCTACTCGAACTCGACTCGGATGAACTCTTCGATGCGCTCGATTCCTTTGGCTTTGACGAGCCGTGATCGTTTTTGTAGAACCCTTCGCCTTTAAAGGAGATCCCGACAGCGCTAAAGACTTTCGTTACCTTTCCCTTACCGGGCGCGGTGCAGGCTTCGGTAGCAGGGCCGCCTTTTCGCTTGCCGGGGCACTTTTTGAGCGAGTCTTCGCTAAAGGACTGCACCCAATCGAAGCGCGCTTCGCATGTGTCACAAGAATATTCATAGGTTGGCATAACGCTGCGAGTGTAGAGCGCGAGCGAACCACCTTCTACAGTGAGCACGTGTCCATTTTCGCAGCCGTGCCAATGGCGGTCGCCGCTTACCTACTCGGTACCTTCCCTAGTGCCCATTTGGTCGCGTACTGGACCGGTCATGATCCCGAAGCTGAAGGGTCTGGAAATCCCGGAGCATCGAACGTTCTGCGCATCGCTGGCAAGCGGGCAGGTGCCATCGTCTTCGCCATCGACGTACTCAAGGGATTGCTACCGGTCCTGGTCGGACTCGCACTCAGCGGGCGGCCTCTGGCCGCGGTCGGATGGATCGCCGCCACGATTGGTCACATCCTGCCCGCCTATCGAAAGTTTCGCGGCGGCAAGGGGGTGGCTACTGCCGCCGGGGGAGCGGTCGCAATGTTCCCGCTCATCAGCCTTGGACTCTTGATTGTCTTCGCCGTTATCGCCCGAATTGTGAAAAAGGCGTCGGTAGCATCGTTGGGGGTGGCAGCGGGATTCGCCATATTGGTGGTCGTCACCGGACGGCCGCGTTGGGAAGTAGTCGTCACGCTAAGCGTCGTTGCGATTATTGTGATTCGCCACTCGGGCAATATTGCTCGTTTGGTACGCCGAAAAGAGAACTCAATCACCAAGTGATCGCAGGGCCAGCTCAATTTCACGCCACTGGCGTCGATGGAGTGCGGCCTTCATAACGCCAGAGTCAAGAGACGCCTGACTCGTCAAAGACACCTCCTGGAGCACCTCGATGGTCACCCCGGTTCGCAAAGCGGTAATCCCCGCAGCTGGTCTCGGTACGCGATTCCTTCCCGCCACCAAAGCGCAACCAAAAGAGATGATCCCGCTGGTGGACAAACCGGCGATTCAATACGTCGTCGAAGAGGCGGTCGAGGCCGGAATCACCGACATTCTGATAATCACCAGCCCTTCCAAACGAGCCTTGGAGGACCATTTCGATCGCAACCCAGAACTCGAAGAGATCCTCAAGCGCAAAGGAAAGACCGACGAACTGCAGCAGGTTCGCGACATAACCGATCTAGCGACCTTTCACTTCACGCGACAAGGGGCACCGCTTGGCCTCGGTCACGCCGTGCTTCAGGCCGAACGCCACATCGGTGACGAAGCGTTCGCTGTGCTACTGCCGGACGAGATCATGGTCGATCGTGGCGAGCCCTTGACAAAGATGATCGAGACTCATGTCGAAACCAGGTCGTCCGTCGTGGGGCTAAGAGAGGTGTCGATGACGGAGATCTCGTCGTATGGTTGCCCGGCCGTCGAACAACAGGGCGACGACGGCGTTGTAAAGATCAGCGCGATTGTTGAGAAACCTCCGATGGACGAGGCCCCGTCGAATCTGGCAGTAATGGGTCGATACGTTTTCACACCCGACTTGTTCAGGTACCTGCACGACGTTCGTCCGGGCGTCGGCGGAGAAATCCAACTAACCGACGCAATGGCTCAACTCGCCACATCCTCAGGGCTGCTCGGCCGAGTGATCGACGCAGGAAGCTATGACGCCGGCCAAAAGCTCGACTACTTACGAGCCACGGTCGAACTCGGCCTACAGCACGACGAACTAGGCGCTGATTTCGCAGTAATGCTAAAAGAAATTGTCGGGCGCGCTACCTAACGCAGGCGCAATCCGGACGATTGGGCGCCCTCGATGCGCGCTGCTGAAGCTGGCGCCTGACCCGTCGCTCCCTCCGCACTCCCCGGGTTGCGTGGCCATGTTGTTCTGCGCTATCTCTTCGGTGTCAGGCACGTCCCTAATGGAGCGTCCCTAATCTGTCCGCGAGGTGGTGTCAGCCCCGTCTCTAAATTGGGCCTCGCTGAGGCTGGCGTTGCCTGTGTTGGTACTCTCGATGGATGATCCCCCTTAGCGAAGCGACCGAGTTTGTCATCGGCTCGGTGAATCTCCTCAAACCCGTTCGGGTGGCCCTCGCGCAAGCTCGTGGGAGCGTGCTCGTCGACGATGTACAAGCCAGCGAGGCGGTTCCGCCGTTTGCGAACACTGCGATGGATGGCTTTGCCGTGCGAGCTCAAGACATGATCGGCGCGCCTAGGACTCTTGAGGTTGTGGGAACGGTGGCCGCTGGCGATGTCGGCGACATTGAGGTTGCCAAGGGTCAGGCGGCTCGAATCATGACCGGAGCCCCAATGCCGCCCGGCGCCGACGCGGTCATCATGGTTGAGCTGACCGAGCCAGCTGACGACGGCTCAAGTGTGCGAGTTATCGAGCCGGTTTCGGTTGGTAATCACGTGCGCGAAGTGGGCGAAGACATTCAGCCAGGCGACACGGTTTTCACTGCCGGAACCAGGCTTAGCGCTGGTCACCTCGGAGTGCTTGCCAGCCTTGGTAGCTACGAAGTCGATGTATTTGCGAGGCCGCGAGTGGGCGTGATCTCCACGGGCGACGAGTTGGTCGATGGCCCTCAGCGTCTCCAACGTGGCCAGATCCATGATTCCAACCGCCACACTTTGCTGGCGTTAGTTGAGGAGAGTGGGTTCGAAGCGATCGACTTGGGCCTCATCGCCGACGACAAAGACTCACTCAGCGCTGCCATTATTGACGCCTCCAGCGACTGTGACGCTCTGATCAGCAGTGGTGGAGTGAGTATGGGAGATTTCGATTTCGTCAAGGTGGTACTAGACGAGATCGGCGAAATGCGATGGATGCAGGTGGCGATCAAGCCAGCGAAACCATTGGCGTTCGGGTTCGTTAACGAGATGCCAGTGTTTGGCCTACCCGGAAACCCAGTTTCCTCGATGGTTTCCTACGAGTTGTTCGCTCGTCCGGCTCTGCTGAAGATGGCTGGTAACTCCGAGTTGGAACGGCCCATCGTGATGGCCGTGGCGGACGAGGATCTACGGCGCCACCCCGACGGTAAGACCCATTTTGCGAGGGTGATCGTGCACTACGAAGATGACACATACCGGGCGCGAACCGCTGGCGGACAGGGCTCACATCAGTTGACGGCCATGGCATATGCGAATGCGCTCGCCGTCCTTCCCGATGGCGATGGCGCTTCGGCAGGTGAGACGATCCGGGTGATGCTTCTAGAGTGAGGAGAGAGGTACCCTTTGCTGTATGTCAGAACCGCTCATCGACAGCTTCGGGCGGGTGCACCGCGACCTGCGAATCTCGGTAACCGACCGCTGCAACTTTCGTTGCCAGTACTGCATGCCCGCCGAGGGAATGCAGTGGACGCCTCGCTCGGAACTGCTGACCTTTGAAGAGATTGAACGAACCGCTCGAATCCTCGTTGAACGGTACGGGATCGACAGCATCCGCCTCACGGGAGGCGAGCCCACCATCCGGGCCAAGCTTCCTGTGCTTATCGAGAAACTAGCGGCGCTCGGTGTTGATCTTGCAATTACTACCAACGGAGCTACTCTCGCAGGCCAAGCCCAAGCTCTCAAGGATGCGGGCCTCAGGCGAGTCAATATCTCAATCGACTCGTTCCACCACGATCGCTTCACCGAATTGACGCGCCGCGACGACCTCGATCGCGTACTTGAGGGAATCGACGCAGCAATCGCCGCCGGGTTTGATCCTGTGAAGCTGAACGCGGTGATGATGCGCGGCATCAACGACGATGAGTTGGTTGACTTCGCACGCTTCGGTCGCGACAAAGGTGTAACCGTACGATTCATCGAGTTCATGCCGCTCGACGCCGAAGGAAAGTGGACCGCAGATCTGGTGGTCGACCAGAACGAGATCATCGATGCGATAAACGCGATCTATCCGCTCGAGCCGGTCGACCGAACCTCAGCCCCGGCCACCCGCTTTCGCTATCTCGACGGTCGCGGCGAAATCGGAGTTGTGGCCAGCGTTAGCCAGTCGTTTTGCGACACCTGCGACCGAATCCGCCTAACCGCCGATGGCCAGTTCAGGAATTGTCTGTTTGCCACCGATGAGTTCGACCTAAGAGCGCTGCTAAGGAACGGTTCGTCCGACGCTGAGATCGCCACCGAGCTGAGTAGCGTCGTCAAGGCCAAATGGGCCGGTCACAATATTGGGCAAGTCACATTCATCCGACCCAAACGTAGTATGAGCCAACTCGGCGGTTGAGGCTCACGCCAATCGGCGCCAGTAGGATCAGCAGATGTCAGATCACGCCGGATTTACTCACCTCGACCCGTTGGGCCGTGCCCGGATGGTCGATGTAACACCGAAAGAACCAACGCATCGGCGTGCTATTGCGCGAGCACGGGTTCATATGAAGTCTGAGACCGCGTCGGCGATCGCTCGGGGTTCAATCGCCAAGGGCGATGTCTTAGCGGTGGCTCGAATAGCGGGGATTCAGGCCGCCAAGCGCACATCGGACTTGATACCGCTTTGTCACCCGTTGTTGGTGGGGTCTGTACTGGTGAACTTCACGATCGAAGATGATTTCATCGAGGTCGAGGCCGAGGTCGAAACCTTTGATCGCACCGGCGTTGAAATGGAGGCGCTCACAGCGGCGTCGGTGGCGGCACTCACCATCTATGACATGAGCAAATCGCTGGACCGCGCGATGGTTATCGGCGAAATCGCGCTGTGGGAGAAGACGGGTGGCCGATCAGGAGCATTTCGTCGTCCTGGCGAATCGGTCCATCACGATGAGTGACGACAATCTCACTCCCTGACTGGGGTGACAGGCCATTTTGTAGTAGAACTGTAATGTTCTTGGAGGGGACGTTGAGTTGATGCGCTTTTTGTCGCGCTTCAACCTGTGCGTCGTTTCGTGAAATCCGCCCCGCGCGGATGGCGCGATATCCACCACTCTCCGCGCGATATTCTGTACTGTTGACCCTACCTTCTAGGAGTTGAACGAGAGAGTGACCTTCTTGGCGCTGTTGATCTTGGGGATATTGTGGGCAGTGGTGCTTCTGCCGCCTTTGGTACAGCGCGTTCCCGCGATCGCTTCGCGGTCTACAAAGGACGCAGTATCGGGCTTCAGCGACCAACTTTCACGCCTCGAACGGCCGATAGGGGCTGCAGTGGCGCCGAACCACAGTCCTCGCCAAGGCGAGTCGCTACTTCCAGACTCAACTCTCGCCGCAGCTCGGCGCCGCCGCGATATCGCTGGGTCACTATGCGCGCTGGCACTCTTTACCCTTGTGGCTACCACGATTCTTGGACGACCGGCACTCATTGCTCACATAGTCGTCGATCTTGTGTTGCTCGCCTTCATGTTCGCGATCATTCGCCGCAACCAGGTGCAGTCGAGCCACACCGCTGTTGTCACGCAACTGCCCACTCGTAGAAGCGTGAACGTTCCCGTAGCCGAACTTGGGCAATACAGGAAGTCCGGATAGGTCTCGATAGTAAGTCGCTTCACTCGGTTGGCTAGAGTGAAGGTCCCTTCGGGGCTGTAGCTCAGCTGGCTAGAGCGCCTCGGTCGCATCGAGGAGGCCAGGGGTTCGACTCCCCTCAGCTCCACGTCGTTCGGCTCGCAGGGCGAGCCTCACTTACCGAGTTTGGGCCTTCGCTTCGCTCCGGTCCCAAACCTCGCCGCTCTCAGCCTCACGTCGTTCGGCTCGCAGGGCGAGCCTCACTTACCGAGTTTGGGCCTTCGCTTCGCTCCGGTCCCAAACCTCGCCGCTCTCAGCCTCACGTCGTTCGGCTCGCAGGGCGAGCCTCACTTACCGAGTTTGGGCCTTCGCTTCGCTCCGGTCCCAAACCTCGCCGCTCTCAGCCTCACGTCGTTCGGCTCGCAGGGCGAGCCTCACTTACCGAGTTTGGGCCTTCGCTTC
>CBERPN010000182.1:0-8579 GCA_965524675.1 uncultured bacterium | reverse complement strand
CGCCTGCCTCGACACGGCGAAGATATTCACTCGCTCTTTGGCGCAGTTCCCGAATTCCTATTGCCACCATGTGCTATTTGTAGCACATGGATCACCATAGGTAAAGAGCTCGGAAGCCCTACACCTGTTGAAATCTGTTGTCTTGAAACGAACGGATGTAGCGCAGTCCAAGCCAAACGGCATGGCCTGCCACCGTTTGTGACGCTCTCGCTAATGGCGGTATCGCTTAGCTGCTTCGCGGGCCGCCTTGCGCTGTTGGGCTCGTTCCCACTTCTTTTGGCGGCTGCGACAAGCCTTTCGACAGTAGCGATGATTCGCGCTGCGGGCCTCGAAAAGTTCGCCGCATCGCCAATAGGCACAGCCGACGATCCGTTCCGGATCGAAGTCGGCATCCTCAGCGAAGTCGTCTGGTAAGTCCTCGATGGAACCAGTCAACCCCAGGTTGGCAACCTCAGCGGCGATACCCCGAACTCGTATCACCGGTTGTGGGTTCGTCTTGATATTCAGGCGTCAGCCATCTGATGTTGCGAGCATTGAGATTGGCTAGCTAGACAGCCTTCGCATCGCAAGAACCTTGCCTTGCAGTCAAGAACCGCGCAATTGCGAAAGATCTTTTCGCTTCCATTGCACTCATCGCATCGGCCCAGGGTTGAAGTGTCGGATCCGAAGTCGACGATCATTCGCTTGTCGAAGGTGTACAGCGAACCTTCCCAGAGGCCGTCTTCTCCGAACTCGCTGACATATTTGATGATGCCGCCCTTTACCTGGTAGACCTCGCTGAATCCTTTGTCGCGCAGCACCGCCGAAAGAACCTCGCAACGGATTCCCCCGGTGCAGTAGGTGACGATAGGGCGATCCTTGTACTCGGCCAGCGACTCGTCGTCGAGCGCCGCCAAGAAGTCATGAGATGTGTCGACATTGGGCACTATTGCCCCGCGGAACCGTCCTATTTGAGCCTCGTAGGCGTTGCGGCCATCGAAGAACACGACCTCGTCGCCTCTTTGTTCGACCAAGGAGTTCAGAGCCGTGGGGGAGAGGTGCTTGCCGCCCCCGACCACGCCCTGTTCGTCGACCTCGAAACCGTCTGGCATCCCAAAAGTGACCAGCTCGGTACGGGCCTTAATACTCAACCGGGGAAAGTCTTCGCGCCCGCCAGCGCTCCATTTGTAGTCGATGCCGCGAAAGATTCCGCTGGAGTTCATTTCGCGCTTGTACTCGACTAGTCCTTCGAGGGGCCCGCCAAGCGTGCCGTTGATGCCGTGCTCAGAAACAATCGTTCGCCCGCTGAGCCCGAGCCGGGAGCACAGCTCTTTCTGCCAACGTACGGTCATCTCAGGGTCGGCGATGGGTACAAACTTATAGAACAGGATGATCTTTTCCATAACGCAACAAGGCTACCGCCAAGACTCTGCTCAGACCTCGATGATCGCGTCAGCGCTTGATGCCAACGGCGAAGAGGTTGATGTGTTGTTCTTCCCACAGGATTTCGTCACAGGGGCGGCCGAACACCGATGCCTCATAGAGGCGATTCATATCTTCCTCGGTCCGGTAAATCAATCTCCAGTCCATGATATCCAACAGGTTTCGCATAGGCGTCGAAGGATGGAAGTTGCCGAAGATCACACGACCTCCGGGTCGGAGCCAGCCATGAGCCAGATTCAATAAGGAGATGACGAGCTCGTCTGGGAAGTAGTCGATCAGACCAGCCGAATAGATGAGATCTTGCGATTCGAGATCCAGTTGCGAGCGACCAATCGCAAGCTTTATCAGATTGATTTGAGTGGTGCGTACCGTCTCGGACAATCCCCTTTTCCCCGCTTCAAGCCTTACGTGATCGAGCGCCGTTTGGTCGAGATCGAGCAGGTTAGCTTCGGAGACCACGTCGGGCGATAGCTCTAGCGAGTCGAAGAGCTCCTGAGCGGGTCCACACGCCATGCTCGTCACGCGTGCGCCGCCGCCCTCACTGGCACGTTCGATCTCGCCCGCAAGTAGCGATCGTCGGTTTACGACAGCCCTAACGGTGGAGAATCGCATTATTCCGCCATCCATCGCCTCACCGAATGTCCCGACTCCTGACGGTTCTTGTCGATAGAAGTTCTCGATCGTCTCCCAGTCGCCCGCATAGCCGCGCGGCTTTTCCCAGATTCGTCGCCCGTTGGTCGACTGTACGAGCTGTGAAACCACAAACTCTTGGACTAAGTCGAATAGCCCAGCCTCCCAACTTGGCAACTCCGCCGCCTCGTCAATCGCATCGCTGAGGTCGCTCATGGCGGCGTCAACGTCCGATGCGGCGACCGTTTCTCCGGCATCGCAACGTGAACGGAGCCCTTCGAACAGCGCAACAGCTTGAACGAACGACTCCGGTACGTCCGATGCGCCTATTGAAACGTGCTGGCGGCGACCCCACACAGATGATCCCTTCGCCAGGCGGTCGGCGACCGTTTTGGCGAGGGCTGACCAGAGCGACAGCCCGAACTCGGCATCGCTGGCGACAGCTGCCCGGAGGGAATCTGCAGCAAGGCACAGTGCCATCGTTCGTTCGGCGGCCGTCACGTCTGCGGTTGGTGGCCGCTGGAGTATCCACGACATCTCCCCAACGATTCCGCCGGGCCCGATACGTCCTATGATGGCCGACCCGGCGCCAAGCCGGACATCGAGCACGCCCTCGGTGACGATGTAGATCGAATCCGACGGTTTGCCGCGAATTAGTACCCGGTCGCCTGCATCAAACTGGACATCTTCACCAGCATCTAAAAACTTCTGGCGATACTCGGTTCCGAGCAGCGCCAAAAACTCAAGTCCATCAAATCCGATCACGTTTCCCCCCGTGTAAACGGACCACTATGGCATCAGAGTCGCGACCTCGCCACCGAGCAGACTCGATTCCGAACACGTAGCGCTGCTCAAGCCAGCTTCAGAAACGCACCACTAGAAGCCTCAGGGCTGCCCCTCTTTTCAGGTCGGGCGCAAAAGCTCGAGTGCGAGCAGGTGAGCAAAGACGTGGCGAGTGTGCTCGTGGTCTCCGACAAAGTCGGGTGGCCGGCCCATCGATGTTCTGGCCGCCCGGGTGATGTCAATACTCCAATATGACATCAGGGCGGTTCTCGCCACCACTGGCACTAACCGCCGGAAATCTTCGTTATGTAAAGCTGCCTTTGTTCGCGAGGTGTAAGACCAGCACATGATGGAACTTACCCGGTGTGCCCCCGGGTGGCGCTGGCGGCTTGCCCGGCCTCGGTGGTAGTTTGCCTACCGATATGAGCGGCTTTGGGAAAGAGAAATGACGTCTATTCCCACCCTTGAAACCAAGCGCATGATTTTGCGAGCACCGGTAGCCGATGATCAGGATGGTTTTGTATCCTTCCTGATGTCGGAGCGGGCGATTTATGCGGGCGGGACGCAAGATAAAGAAAAAGCCAACGCCGAGTTTCAAGAAATGATTGATTTCTGGAAAACCGCCGAGCTTGGCACTTTGACTATGGCGCGCAAAGACAACGGCTCGGCAATTGGCCATGTGGGCGGTCTTAAGCCCGAAGGCTGGCCGGAAACGGAAATTGGCTGGTCAATTTGGCGGGATGAGGACGAAGGAAAAGGGTTTGCGTCTGAAGCGGCCACCGCCGTATTGGATTATGCCTTTAACCATCTCGGTTGGAAAACAGCCGTCAGCTATGTTGCACCTGATAACAAACGCTCAATCGAGATGACCGAGCGCTTGGGTGCGCGGCTTGATCTCGATGCGGCCAAACCAGGGGGGCTGACCTGCCTCGTTTATCGCCACCCACACCCCGACCATAACGGCGGTGATCGCGGCATGGAGGCTTACGCATGATGCCGACGCTTCACACAGATCGTCTGAGGAACCATTCGCTGCGGCGAAGAAGGCCCATCCAGCCTTTCGCGTTACGGCCATATCTCTGTTGGCCGATCATCTGATCGAGCAAGGCTTCGAAGTCAACTGGGACCAAAACATCCCCGGGGTCAGGCGGTTCGAGACCTTCGATGTCTTCGGAAATCGACTCGAGTTCCTACAATAGACAGCGATGACTTGCGACAATCCCCAGTGAACTGGCTAGGCGACCGGCGACAAGACGGAGGTGTTGACCTCGTGGCAACACCACCGGGCTGCGGCGAGCTCTGGCTCTGTGGCAAACGGGTAGTTGCCCCCGACCCACAGGCAGCGCTCGACAGCATCGCTCCCGATGCAACCATTGTCTGTCTCAACCAAGCCGACGATCTAACTCGATACCCTGGCTATCCAAGCTGGCTTAATGACTCCCCCACCGCCACCTGGTTTCCTATTCCCGATTTCGGGGTTCCTGCGATTGCCGAATTCGCAACGCTGGTCGACGACGTTGCCGCCCTGCTACGGGACGGCGGCGACGTGATAATGCATTGCAGCGCCGGCATGGGGCGCACGGGAACTACCGCTACCTGTGTATTAGTCGAACTGGGCCACACCGTCGACCAGGCGGTCGACCTGGTCGGAACCGCACGTCCGGGTGCGGGCCCCGAGACAGCTGCTCAGCTTCGATTGATCGAAACGTTTGTCGATCGTCGCAAATCTTAGAGTCGATCAACGCCGAAACCGCTTCTGCCAGCGAGGATCGCCCTCATAGGGGCGGTTTTGGGTGGCAGAACGAGTGTTTGCGAGAGATTAGAGGCTTTGGTCCCTAGCTTTTCAGATTCGTTCCCGATTTGAATTGTACGTACATCATTACTTTCAACAACTAGGGAACCATCTCATGATCCTCGAGCAATACCAACTTGGATGTCTGTCCATATCCTCTTACCTAGTCGGAGATGAAACCACGGGAAAAGCGGTGGTGGTTGATCCGCAGCGCGATATTCAGATCTATCTCGACACCGCCAAGGAAAAGGGCCTCACCATCGAACAGGTGATTCTCACTCATTTCCACGCCGACTATGTGTCGGGCCACCTCGAGTTGGCCAAGGCCACTGGCGCCGAAATCTGTTTCGGCCCTACCGCTGAAGCAGAGTTCGAGATTCGCAACCTCAGCGATAACGAGCGAATCGTGCTCGGCGACACTGTGCTGGAGATCTGGGCTACCCCCGGACACACCCCCGAATCCATCAGCATCTTGTTGTTCGAACACGCAGACGATTCGGCACCCATGTCGCTGCTCAGTGGCGATGCCATCTTCGTCGGCGATGTCGGCCGCCCCGACCTGCTCGCATCGATCGGTTTCACCGCCGAGGAACTGGGTCGCCAGCTATATGACTCGACGCGAAGGTTGTGCACGCTACCCTCCGACACACGCGTGTATCCCAATCACGGCGCAGGCTCATCTTGTGGCAAGCAGTTGGGCTCGGCTCCCTTCACAACTATTGGTGAAGAACTCAGGACCAACTATGCACTTCAACCCATGGAACCCGATGAGTTCGTTGCGCTCGTCACCGAAGGCCAAAACGCTGCGCCAAACTATTTTCTCCACGATGCGATCACCAACCGCAAGCATCACGGCGTCTTCGACGAGAATCGCGTCGTCGACGTTCTCACCATCGATGCGGCCAAAGTGCTCGCCGAAGCAGGAGCCGTTGTCGTCGACACCCGGTCGCCTGAAGACTTTGCTGCCGGGCATCTGAGCGGAGCGATCAATGTCGATCTCGATGGCCGATTTGCCGAGCAGACCGGGATGGTGGTGGGTGGCGACAGCGACATCATCGTCGCCGGAGCCAAAGGCTCGGGCCAAGAAGCCATGGTGCGGCTCGGACGGATTGGATTCGACAACGTTGTCGGCTCGATCGACGACTATGTGTCTGAACTCGAAGCTAATCCCGAGAACCGGGTAACCGGCGAGCGGATATCGGTGGGGGCGTTGCCGCCCGCAGGCGAAGTACAACTAATAGATGTGCGCAACCCAGGCGAAACAAGCCTCGGTTTCATCGCTGACGCACACCTGATCCCGCTCGGCGCTCTACCCAACCGGACTAGCGAACTCGACCCCAAGCAACCAACCGTCATCTACTGCGCAACCGGTGGCCGGTCCTCGATCGCCGCTAGCTGGCTGCGAACCCAAGGCTTCGGCGATGTCGTAGACGTTCGTGGCGGATACGAAGAGTGGTCCAAAGAGCCCGCCGACGCCTAACAAGCCCCCCCCACCAGCGGCGGGGCGAGGCCACCCCTCCCCCGCCGTTCCGCCAAGATCTCGGTGCAGTTGCCTACAACCAGTGTGGGTAACTGCACCGAGATTGGGTTTTGGGTGTGGGCTATTGACCGAACCATTCGGCCAATAGTTCTTCTAGGGTTCCGTCTCGGCCGATCTGAATCACTGCAGAGTTAATCTGTTCATTCATCGGGCCGTCTTCGGGCAAGGCAATCCCGTAGGGATCGGTCCGTCTGACAGACTCGACGAGCTGTAGATCTTGACCTCTATGGGTGGTAGCGAGCGCGTAGGCGACAACCGGAGCATCAAAGACAACCGCGTCGACGTCACCGGTTACGATTCGGTCCAGCGCTTCGTTGAGGTCTTCACTCAACACTGGGTTGATTCCTCTTTCGATCAGGAAATTCTCAGACGTAGTGTTGGCGACCGTGGCCACCTTCTTGCCCTGCAGGTCATCAAGGCTAGAGATGTCGCTCTGGAGTTCGGCAACAGTCAGCACCGAGGTAGCGCGTGCGGTTACAAACGCCAGCAAGAACAGCCCAATCAGCATCCAGAAGATCGCGATGACTCGCGCCAAGGTGCCATTGATCGCCTTAACGGCCTCGCCCCCGGTGATGACACTTACCGTCGACCACCAAACGGCCTCGCCAATGCCCGACCGGTACGATTCGGGAAAATCGTCAGAATCATGACCACGCTCGAACCACCACACAAGGTGTGAGACAAGAAATATCAGCACGAGCAGAATCAGAAGCGGCACCAAGAACGTGCCGCTAGCTATGAGGCTAAAGAGAGCTCCGAAGGTGCTCGAGCCAGACGAATCGGTGACGATCTGAAAGCCAGAGTTGTAATAGGCTTGGGAGAAATCAATCACCAACTCTCGGTCTTCGGTGATTGAGATACCAGCGATTGCAGCGTCGGCGTCGCCGAGTTCTACCGCCTCTATGATTTCACCGACCGTGTCATAGAGAATCCATTCAGTTTCGACCCCGACCCTCGACGCAACCTCGTCCCAGTAGTCGATACTGAAACCTCTCAGAGGCTCGTCGTCGATGAAAACGAACGGCTCTAGTGGCTTAGTAGCGACTCGAAGCGTGACGTTTTCGCCCGACTCCTCAGGATCCTGGGCGAGTGCATGATCGTTTGCTAGCAGGAGAAGTGCGAGAAAGAGTACAGCTAGAACAACGGCTCTGCTGAAAGATGCTAGGCAATTGGGGCGTTGCATGACTCGCATACGGTAGTGGCAGCAGCCGCTCCGAAGTCGGATCCGCGATGTTACACACGAACTCCCACTGGTTTTCATTGCTCCTCGGTTTGCGGAACCCCCGGTTCATGAAACAACATCAACACGATCAATTACCACGAAGGAACCGTCAGCATGGCCTCGTCAGAAGATTCAACCCACCCCTATGGCTCAGGATCGCACGCGCTAGTCAACGACGACCCAGCCGTAATGCCCAAGGGCTACGTCATCAAGGGCAACGACGACTCGATGCTCTACCACCGGCCCGACAGCCGTTCATATGTCCAGACAGGGGCCGAAGTATGGTTCGCCTCGGACGCCGCAGCGCGCGCTGCCGGCTTTAGTTTGGCCGGAACCCATGGCGACAACTCCGTCGAAATAGTCGACCCGGCATTGGCCGGCGCGGGTGCTGGGGTTTCTGATACTCATCCATTCGGGTCTGGGTCACACGCCCCGCTAGCAGACGCACGCGAGATGCCAGGTTGTTACCCAATCAAGGGCAACGACGACTCAATGCTCTACCACCGGCCCGACTCCAACAACTACGGAGCCACCGTCGCCGAAGTCTGGTTCGACTCACCCTCAGCAGCCGAAGCAGCCGGATTCACACTCTCCTCAACCCACCCCAAAGACAACAACCCAGCCGACTACGAACCAGGCGGATCAGGCCACCCCTGCTCAGTAGCCGACGTCGCAGCCAACCGAAACACCGTCGCTACAGCGGTTGCGGGTCTTGCTGCGGCAGGAGCAGCGGGTAGCTCCGACTCCGATGACCCCGAGACTTCGCCACACATTTACGGAGTCGGATCACATATCGCCTTCGACGACCCTTCAGTAATGCCAGATGGTTACCCCATCAAGGGCAATGTCGACTCGATGCTCTACCACCGACCCGACTCCCGAAACTACGGCGCTACCGGTGCTGAGGTCTGGTTTGATTCGCCGTCGGTTGCGGAGGCGGCCGGATACTCACTGGCTCCCACCCACCCTGACGGAGCGAATGTCGCTGACTTCGAGCCCGGCGGGTCCGCGCATCCGATGTCGGCCGACGAGGTCGAAGGCATTCGCGGAGAGGCACAATCCAAGTGGGGCCTTGTAGGCCTAGCTGGACTCGGCGGCGCTGCAGCAATCGGTGGAGCGGCGATGCTCAGCGGCGATGACGAGGACAACGCAGCCAAAGAAAAGGCCGACGCAGAACGCGCAGCCAAAGA
>CBERPN010000181.1:0-8638 GCA_965524675.1 uncultured bacterium | reverse complement strand
AGAGCCCGTTCGCCGACGGCATCGGCGAACCGCGACGGTGCCGCCAACTCATCAACAAGCCTCCAGCTCAACGCCTCGTCGCCCTGTAGACCCTCAGATTTGGTGGCGAAGACGTCTGCATGATCGCGGCGCACGAAACGTTTGTCGACCAATCTGGTGAGTCCGCCCGTTCCGGGAAGCACGCCCAGCAACGGAACCTCAGGGAGCGAGACTGCGCTGGAGCGGTCGTCGATAAGCAGCAGATGGTCACACGCAGAGGCCAGTTCGTAGCCGCCACCCGAACACGCTCCTCCAATTGCTGCCAGAAACCGGAGCCCGGAGCACTCCGAAGCCTCCTCGAGTTCGAGCCTGGTCTCGTTGGTGAACTTGCAGAAGTTGACCTTGTGAGAATGGTTCGACGCAGCCAGCATTCGAATGTTCGCACCTGCACAAAATGTGCCCTCGATGGCGCTGTCGATCACCACGCAGCGGATCTCTGGGTGCTCGAAGCGAATCCGACGAATCGCATCGGCGAGTTCGATGTCGACACCGATGTCGTAACTGTTCAGTTTCAACTCGTAGTCGCCCATCAACCCGCCGTCGATGGCAACAGCCATCGTCAGGGTTGCGATCTGGCCAGCAAATTCCAGTCCCCAATGGCGATAGCTGTCAGGGTGACGTTCGAACGTAAGCGCTTCGCCAGTTGCTTCGGAATCAGATGGATGTGTCACTCGGTCTCTTTCGTGTTGTTGCGACATGCTATACATCCGTGGGCTTACGCAAAAGAAATGTCGACAAAAATATTTGGGGGCGGCTCGATGGCTGATCACACGACTTCCAACAAGATGCATACCGGCGAGACCTATCTGGCGAGCCTGCGGGACGGACGCGAGGTTTGGTATGACGGCGAGAAGGTCACCGATGTCACCGCCCACCCAGCGTTCACGAATTCCGCACGTACGATCGCCGGGCTCTACGACGCGTTACACGCCCCCGAAACAGCCGATGCGCTAACCCGAGTGGATCGGTTCGGGAACCTGACCCACGGTTTCTACGCACCGTCGTACTCAACCCAAGACCTGCTCGACAGCCGAACAGCCATCGCAACATGGCAGCGCATGACCTACGGCTGGATGAGTCGCACGCCCGACTACAAGGCGGCATTCCTAGCCCAGCTCGCCGAAGGCCACAGTTTCTACGGCGACTACGGCGAGAACGCTCTGGCGTGGTACCAAAAAAGCGCCTCACAGGTTCTTTTTCTCAACCACGTATTGGTGGATCCGCCAGTCGATCGATCCAGCGATCGAACCAACGTCAGAGATGTCTTCGTAACAGCAGATCGCGAAGACGACAACGGGATCTATGTATCGGGCGCAAAGATGGTCGCCACCGGGTCGGCGCTGACGCACGCCACCTTCGTCGCGGTGAACAGTGGGGTGGCTGCTCGCATGGAAGCTGGACGCGATGACGATATGGCACTGGTGTTCATCACCGACATGGACGCAGCGGGCGTGAAGCTCATCTGCCGCCCCTCATATGAGGCCAAAGCCCAAAGTCCTTTTGAGGCTCCGCTGGCCAGCCGCTTTGATGAAAACGATGCCGTGATCGTTTTTGAAGATGCGTTCGTTCCGTGGGAGAACGTTCTGGTCTATCGCGATCTCGAAACAGCCAAAGGGTTCTACGCCAACTCCGGGTTCTATAACCGCTACAACCTGCACTCGCTGACCCGACTAGCCACCAAGCTGGAGTTTGTTGCAGGGCTTCTACTCTGTGGAACTGAGGCCTCTGGGACCTCTGAGTTCCGCGGGATTCAAACCGCTATTGGTGAGGTCATAGCAATGAAGGACACTGTCTGGGCGTTGACCACCGCCATGGCTTGTGACCCCGAACCGAGCATTGGCGGCACCGTCGTTCCTCGCTTAGAGGTTGCGGCGGCGGCACGGCTGTATTCGACAAATGTTTGGGATAGTGTCCGCGCCACGTTCGAACAGTATCTTGCAGGCGCCCCGATTTACACCGTTTCAAGCCCCGCCGACCTGCTAAACGAAGAGCTACGACCGACTATTGATCAATACTTTCGGGGCACAGGCATCGACGCCGAGCGGCGAACCAAGCTATTCAAGCTCATCTGGGATGCCCTCTACAGCGAATTCGCTGGCCGTCAAGCGCTCTACGAGCGAAACTTTGCTGGCAATCAAGAACAGCAACGGCTCGACGTTCTCGGCTGGGCCAAATCCCGTGGCGAGGCCGACCGCTACCGTCAACTAGTCGAGGAGTGTATGGCTAGCTACGACCTCCACGGTTGGATCTGACGACACGGCAACACACTGAATACCCAGACCTGTGCGACTACTGGTCAGGTGCGGTCGATGATCGCTCCAAAGCAAGATACCAATCGTCGGCCGCTGGCTTCCACGCGGCGTACGAGTCGTCAAACAAGGCGCGGGCCCGACGGCCAATCCAGTTCTCGGGCAGAAGTTGCGCGGGTAGTTCAGGGTCGATGAATGGAAATCGTCGCCACCAGTGGACGAGTCGAACAACGGCACAGAATGCCTGCCCAGGCTCGGTGGGTTCATACCCGGCAAACTCATCCATGAATGCTTCGTAGTCGCTACTGAGATCGAGAAGATCCCAGGTGCGAGCCCCGATGTCGGTATCGGGAATTATCGACCCTGATTCACAGCGCAAGACGATAGCGCTCTCGACGAGGCCAAGTTCGATTATCACGGCATTGGCTTCGGTCTCACTATCTAGGTTCGGCGATATGGCCACCGTGGGCGAGATGAACCCGAAGCCCTCAAATGCGAGGCGACTCCGAAACTGATGGCGCTTCGATCGCTGAGCTTCGGGTATTGAACAATGGACGAGCAGCCACCTTCCATCCCAGTCTTGGCTGCCGAGTCCGAATCCAAATATGCGTTTCGCTCCGGATCTCAAGAGATCGCCACCAGACTCGGTGATGGTCCAGCGCGCGACCCGGCCGAGATGTTCCACTACGATGATGTCTTGACTCTTAAGGCGGGCGATCGCTTGACGAGCATTGCGCTCTTCGAGTCCAAGAATCCCGAGGCTGTCGACCAACGTCTTAGTCCACACAGAGCCGCCCTGATGCTGGACGAACTCGCCCAATATGGTGACGAGCAACGACTTGGCGCTGCTGTTGCTTCGTGGGCGCACGAGCGAATCGCTGACGTCGGTAGGGCTCACGCTTGCTCAACCCTCCGATCTGTCACGCCTCTTGGAACGGACCGACTCGAGCGAGGGAATAAGGCCTCGGCGAAACCCGAGGAATAGCACCACGATAACGATGCCATAAAGCATCTCGCGCAGCCGCGCGAAGTCGACCAGCGCCTCATCGAGGATCGTGAACACCACCGCTCCGACAACCGGGCCGAGCAAAGACCCAATGCCTCCAAAGACCAACATCACCAGAACCGACACGTCGACGTCGCCGAACGCGTAGGTGGTTGGGCCAATGAATCCACGATGAAACGCAAACACCGCTCCGGCAACGCCGAGCATTGCCGAGCCGATGATTCCGGCGTAAACCCGGTACCGAGTCACGTCAACCCCAGCTAGCTCCGCGGCGACCTCGTCATCGCGCAACGCCTTGAATGCCCAACCCATCTGCGACCTTTGAATCACCCGATACAGAACCAGGTAGACAACCACTAGGCCAAGAAATATGTAGTAAGGGGCGACCTGGTCGTCGAGGATCGTCTCGGATGCGGCCTCGATTCGTATGCCGGTCTCGCCTCCGGTGAGATCCTTGCGGCCGAGGACGAAGTTCTCAAACGACAAGGAGAACGCCAAGGTCACTACGCCTGTGAAGATCGTGTCGAGTGAGCGGCTGACCGCTATCCAGCTGAGCAGACCACCGACCAGTGCGGCCAACAAGCCACCGATCGCGATCGCTAGCAGCATCGGGACCCCGGTTCGGTCGTTGACGATGGCGGCCGAGAACCCGCCGATGCCAGCGAGCGCTCCGGTGCACAAGAAGAGTTGTCCGGTGCTTCCGAAGATCACGTTGAAGCCAATCGCGTAAGCACAAAAAAGCAGTCCACCTATTATCACGGTCATCTTCGATGGCGAGTCGTGAAAAGCCAGCGGTACCAACGCTAGAAGCGCGGCCGCAAGCACGATCGGCCCATAGTCTCGCACGAGCGAAGTCTTCGACCGAGCCGACTCCACAATCTCGCTCACGGACGGTGTCCTAACAGGCCGCTCGGCCTGAACACGATAGTCAATGCAGCGGTAGCCAGTAGTACGATTGTGGTTATGTAGGAGCCGATGTAGAAAGCGCTTACCGTGCTAACGATGCCTAGGAGTACGCCCGCTAGAAACGCGCCCGACACGCTGCCCAAACCCCCTACCACCGCGACAATTAGGGCAGTGATCGTAAGGCCCACTCCACTGGTGACTTCGATCGGCGCGGTCATCGACCGCGAGATCCCGACCAACCCAGCCAAAATGCCGCT
Source organism: uncultured bacterium (assembly GCA_965524675.1). Taxonomy (GTDB): domain Bacteria; phylum Actinomycetota; class Acidimicrobiia; order Acidimicrobiales; family SHLQ01; genus CALLQB01. Next base: position 4,181 of record CBERPN010000181.1, on the reverse strand, counting down.
CAGTACAAAGATCGTGGTGCGAACCGTTCCGGGGTTGACACCACATAGTCGGGCACCGTCTTCGTCTTGGATCACCGACCTCGTGGCTCTTCCGAAGGTCGAGAATCGAAAGAACCCGAACAACGCAGCGCCTGCGGTTAAGGCCATTGCTGATCCCACCAGACCGCCTCGTCGCATTGGGACGCCCAGAACAGAAACGGGGCCACCGGGCACTCGGATGCTCAATGCCTCGATTGGGTAGCGCCATTCGAGTAGGCCATCGATGATGGTTCCGACACCTAGCATTAGTAAGAGTCCCAAGAGCACCCGGTCTTCGCCCCGTAGCCGGTACACGGGCCGCATCAAGCTCAGGTCGATAACCAAACCCAATAACGCCGCGCAAACCAACCCGGCAGGGATTGCTACCCACAGCGAAAGGTCTGCATCGAGTAGTCGAGCGATAACTATGGCTGCGAACACGGCAAACTGCCCGTGAGCGAGGTTCAGGACTCCACCGAGTCCATAGACCAAGGTGAGGCCGACTCCTAACAGACCCATCTGTAGGCCGAGAACAATCCCGTCGAGAACTACTGCGGTCATCGCGAACTCCTCACGCCACACCCAAGTAGGCGCGCCGCACCTCGGGGTCGTCAGCTAATTCGTCTGAGGTTCCTGTCAGCTGAACTCGGCCGTGATCGAGCACATAGCCGCGGTCGGCCAACTCTAAAGCCAACGGCACCTGTTGCTCGGCGACCAAGATGGTCAGCCCGTCAGCGCGCAACTCGGCTAAGGCCTTGTATGCCTCGGATGCGAGCAGGGGTGACAGCCCTGTGGTCGGTTCATCGAGCATCAGCAGCCGAGGATTGCTCATGATCGCCCGGCCAACCGCTACCATCTGCTGCTCGCCACCGCTCATGGTTCCGGCGTGCTGGCTCGATCTTTCCTTCAGCCGAGGAAAGAGTTCGAAAACGAAGTCCAACTGCTTTGGTTCTGGGCGTTTTGGATAGGCGCCGAGTGCGAGGTTGTCGCGTACCGTCATGCTTGGGAAAAGATGGCGTTCGGCGGGCACATAGGCGATACCGGCTCGCACAACTTGGTGCGCTCCGAGCCCCGCAATGTTGGTGCCATCGAAGGTCACCGTGCCAGCCGAGGGAGCCGACATCCCACAAATCGCCTTGAAGAGGGTGGTCTTGCCAGCCCCATTTGACCCGATCACGGCAACCGCCTCGCCGGCGGCGATCGAGAGGTCGACATCGTGTACGACATCTTCACCCAAATACCCAGCGCAAAGACTAGAAATTCGGAGCAAGTCATCCGCCATGGGATGCCATTTCAGAGCCGAGATACGCTGTTACGACGGCCGGATTGCGCATGACGTCATCAGGAGCGCCGTCGGCCAGAATCTTGCCGAAATCGAGCACGACTACTCGCTCGGCAAGTTTCATCACAGCCTTCATTACGTGCTCCACCCAGATGACCGTGATTCCTAGCTGGTCGCGTGCCATCAGTACGATGTCAATCGATGCCTGAAGCTCGGTGTCGTTTAGACCAGCCATCACCTCGTCGAGAAGCAGCAGCTTGGGCCGACCCGCCAGCGAGCGAGCTAACTCAAGAAACCGCTGCTGGTGCAGATTGAGGGTGCCGACGCTCTGCGCGCCGAGGTCGGCCAATCCAACAAACCCGAGGGCCTCGGTGACTCGCTCTGCGATTACCGACGCAGAAGGACGTCCGCCAACCGACCCAAACCTCGCCCCTACAGCGACGTTGTCGCGCACCGTCATCGACTCGAAGGTTCGAGGGGTCTGAAGCACCATCGAGATCCCGCGCTTTCGTGCCTCGTTAGCTTTTAGACCAGCAATGTTTTCGCCGAGGAAACTAATCACGCCTTGGGAGGGAGGTTGCAATCCGCTAATCGCTTTGAGCAAGGTACTTTTGCCAGCACCGTTAGGGCCGACGAGAGCGAGAATTTCGCCCTCGCCGACCTTTAGGTTCACACCGTTCACAGCGGGGAGCCCGCCGAAACGTTTCTCGACCCCTTCGAGTGACAGAAGGGTCACTTAGGAGCCCGTCGCCTTACGGGACGAAGGGCTCGAGCGGATCTGACAAGAACAGCCGCTCTGGATACCAGTCGCCCAATTCGTTCACGCCGTCGGGCGCTGGTCCGGCGCCGACGCCGATGAGCAGGGGCTGAGAGGTGGCGAGTTCGCCCCACTCGGTCCAACCCATCTGGAAGGCATAACCGGGAAGGTCATATGTCTGGCCGTGTAGGTACTCGGCGATGGCAGCTGGGTCGTCGCCGACGTTGCTAATGGCGTCAGCTACCATCGTTACAACGCCGAAGCCCGCTACTGCATCGTCCTCCATGAAGCCCTGGCCGGAATCTGCGATGTAACGCTTTGCCAAGTCTTGATAGTCGTCGCTGAAGTAGTCGGCGCAGCTGTAATCGAGGTAGCGCTCGATTGCAACGTCGCCCGCCCCCTCCATGACCGATGACAGCGATGAGGATGGGCCGGATACGCCCACGTCGAAGCCGAGGTCGGCGGACTGAACCAAGATGGCTCCAACACCCGGTGGGTGACCAGTACCGAGAAGCAGATCTGGTTCGAACCCGCTGAGGCTTCGAAGGTAGGTGGTGAAGTCTTTCTCGGGGACCGGGGCGACCTCGACCTGAACCTCGACGCCTTCAAGAGCGCCGAATTCGGTTTCGACCGCAGCCTGGAAGGACTGGCCCCACTCGTAGTCGGCGATGATGACGCCGATCTTGGAGAATCCCTGTTCGGTCGCATATTGAGCCCATGGCGCTGCGATCATCGGCGCCGCGGGTAGGCAGGTTCGGAAGGTGTAGCGGCTATCGGTGGTGAGGATCGCCGCGGAACCGGCCTTGCTCAAGAACAATGGGACCTGTTCTTCTTCGGCCACGATTGCTGTTGCGAGTCCGACACCACTTGAAATAGTGCCAGCGACTGCGACAACGCCTTCTTCGATTAGACGTTCTAGACCGAGCACGCCCTCTTCAGGGTTGGATTGATCGTCGATGATGATCAACTCGAGCATTCGCCCGTCGATTCCACCGTCTGCGTTGATCTCATTTACTGCGAGCTGCATGCCGGTGCTCGAAGGAATTCCCCACGATGTGAACGGACCGCTAAGCGAGGTTAGCGAACCGATCTTGATGGGCTCTGTGTTTGCGGGCTCTTCCGGCTCTTCGGCTGGTTCTTCTTCAGCAGGTTCTTCGGCAGGCTCCTCCGGATCTTCGGCAGGCTCCTCTGCTGGTTCTTCGGCAGGCTCCTCTGCAGGTTCTTCAGCCGGATCATCCACCGCGACTTGGGCGTCGTCGCTGCCACATGATGCCGCGATGAGCGCCAGCAATAGCAGCAGCGCCACCCATTTCGAACGACTCTTACTCATCAAACTTCCCCCTCGGTTGTCGGACTAACCCGCTTAGCTCGAAAACCATAGACAAAATCGACTCACTTCTCAACCCACTTGTAGATCGGGGTCGACTCAGGGCACGAGAATCTGCTCGACGTGCAACAAAAGGCCTCGACAGGCGTGGTCGATGATTCTGAAGACCCCATCGAAGCCGTCGTGGTAGTAAGGGTCGGGCACATCGAGATCGCTGGGCGCGGCCGGGTCGAACTGGCGAAGTCGAGTCACCAGGCTCGCCGTCTCATCGTCAGGGGCAAGATCTACCAAGTCGGCGAAATTTGAGTCGTCCATCGCCACCACAAGATCGAAGAAGGCGAAGTCGCCGACGTGAAATTGTCGACTTCGCTGATCGGCGATAGAGATCCCATTTCGGGCAGCCTCGGCGACGCTGCGGGGATCGGGCGGCGACCCAACGTGATAGCCAGCGGTACCAGCGCTATCGATGACTACCCGATCATCAAGCCCGCGTTCGGCCACCAGCGAACGCATTACCCCCTCGGCGGTCGGCGATCGACAAATATTGCCAAGACACACAAAGCAGATCGAGATGGAAGGGGTCGAGTTGGCCGACATGGCTAATTCTTAGTTTGCAAACCACTCCATTCGTGCGACGGTCAACCAACGGTGTCAGACACGTCCCTAATCGAGCGTCCCTAATGCCGGAGCGCCGAACCCCGCAAGTTATGGCGCCCCAGCGCCAGAACTTCGTAAGAGAGCCAAGCGAACGACAACCAACCACAACCCAAAACCGCAAACCCCGCAAGTTATGGCGC
>CBERPN010000180.1:0-8738 GCA_965524675.1 uncultured bacterium | reverse complement strand
GCAGGTCGCTTTGGGCTCGGTTGTGGTTGGCGGCTTCGAGACGGACGTGATCTTGCGTTTCACGTACAAACAGGACCGAGATGCTGAGGCCAAGGCCAGCGTATGCAAAGCCAAGGAAGAAGGGTTCTGGTCGCAGGCCCCATCTTTCAGCGATGTAGCCGGTGGCCAGGGCCGTGACGGCGACGGCGCCGTACCCGGCGGCTTCGTTGAGGCCCATGGCGAAACCTCGCCGTTGGGGGCCAACAAGATCAATCTTCATGATGACGGTGGTGGACCAGGTCAAACCCTGGTTGATGCCCAACAAGATGTTGGCGAAGATCACCCACCCCCAGCTCGGAGCCAAGATCAGCAAGAGCGGCACCGGAATCCCCACGATCCATCCGGCCACGAGAACGGGTTTGCGGCCGTAGCGGTCCGAAAGGGTCCCGGCAAAGAAGTTCGTGACCGCCTTCACTAGCCCGAACGCGGCAATGAACGTCAGGGCGGCTGTGAGAGCGGTGAGACCGAACTCCTCTTCGGCCAAGAGCGGCAGGACGGTTCGTTCCTGGCCGATCATTCCGCCAACGAGAGCGTTGACTCCGACAAGCAGGGAGAACTGGGCCAGGTTCTCTCGCAAGCCCAGCCGAATCGCACCTGGGAGGGTGTCGTCCATGTCGGTCACCCGGCCCACGGGCAGCGGATACCTCGGCCCACGTCGGCGAATTCGTGAATATCTATCATGCAGCTCCTCAAGCTCTTACTTGACAAGTTTGGGATGTTCAAGATACCTTGTCAAGTAAATCCTTGAACAGCGTGGAGATTGCGATGGGTACTCGGAAAGCCAAAGACGAACTCTTTGACGGATTTGCCGCTGTGGCCGGGGCCCTCTCATCGGGACGCCGGGCCGAGCTGATCGATGTGCTCGAACAGGGCGAACGCCACGTCGAACAGCTAGCGACTGAGATCGATCAGAGCGTGGCCAACACCTCGTTTCATCTTCGCGCACTGGCCACCGCCGGTCTCGTAGCCACTCGCCGCGAGGGGAATCGCAGCTATTACCGCCTGGCATCGAACAGGGTGGGCGAGTTGTGGACTGCAATACGCGATGTCGCGGCCGCCCATCACGTTGAAATCGACCTTCTTGCAGTGGCCTACCTCGGCGACCGTTCGGGGATTGAACAGATCGGTCGCGACGAACTCGCCAAACGTCTCGCCGATGGCGACGTGATCGTGATCGACGTGCGGCCTATGGCCGAGTTTGAGGGCGGCCACATCGCAGGGGCGCTGTCAATCTCGACCGAATCACTCCAGGAGCAGTTACTAGAACTACCAGACGACCTAGAGGTGATCGCATACTGCCGCGGCCCGTTCTGCGCATACGCCGACGACGCTGTGCGCCAACTCGTCGGCGCCGGGCGCCGGGCCCGACGGCTCGAGGACGGCTTCCCTCAGTGGCAAAAAGCTGGCCTACCCGTCGGCTAGACGGCTCCGTGCCGAACCCAACATTGGCGAAACACTCGATAAGATCGTCGGGCGCCGTATGAAATTCTGCTGACGGTAGGCAACTTTCCCCCCCGGAAGATCGTCTGGAGATATGTGACCGATCTCGAACTCATTGCACTATTTACTGCCAGCTGGATCGGCGCCGCTGCAATCTGGATGCTTCTCGATTGGGTTTCTCGGCCAAAGCATTCTCGATTTATCGTCAAAGGGGATCGAATTGGACGTGGTCCTTTTGCAACCCATCACTTCCGCCGGGTGCGGCGAGCCGAAGAGAGCGAAGAAACCCGACTATTACTCGAATCTCGCTATGGCTCGCCGACCCTTGCGCTGTCGCGTAAACGCCGCGACAGGGTTCGGGCTCGACACGATCGCACTCATGCGCCCACCACACACGAACTCGACCAGCGCAGCTGGATCGCGCTCAGTGAGAGCGACGCCGGTTTTGGCCCCGCCAATAGCACGCTGCTCAAGAGTGGCCAGCCCGCCGTCCGTTACAATTCGGTGCTCGAAACCGAGGAGACGATGATGTTGCTCCCTGGCGGTGCTGTCATTTGGCCGAGTATCACCCTCGACCCGTTCGCCTCAAAACGACTCGCAGACCTCGATGATGACCAGCGCCGGGACTTCGAAGAGGCCGCCCCTCCAGATACCATTCTCGGGGCTTACGACGACTCTCTGCCGACGGCGCAAGAAGTCGAAGACCTACGCGAAGCAGGCTGAACCTGTGTCGCCAGAATCGCTCAGCGAGCGATTTCGCGCCGAACGCGTATCGTCTCTGAGCAGCGAAGAGGGTTTGGTCTTTTCTGTGTACCGAAAACGGGTTCGAGTCGGTGACAATCTCACCATCACCCGCCTAAAGACCTCCACCGAACGGGTTCAGATCCTAAATCTTCACGTAGTCGGAGCGCTACTGTGCGTTAACGGCGTCGCCGCATCGGCCATCTCGCTTCGAACCGATACCTGTCCCGAGCAACTCTCGATCGCTGTGGAGCCAGCTCACACCGGACCAAACCAAGATCAAGGGCCCGACCAAGCCTGGTTTGATGTCGAGATCTGGAACGGGTGGGTAGTCGACTCGATTGAACACGCCTGGGTAGGCGACGCCGGGATTCGCCTTGCAGCAGCAAATCCGTTGACACTCGAGTGCAGTGACGGAATCGCCGACGGCGACTTCGATGATCTAGTAGTTGAGATCTTGATCTCTTCGCCCAACAACGACGGCGAAGAAGAGTGAATCGGCGCTGACCCGAAAAAACTTTTAGTTTCCCTCCGGTCCAACCGATGTTACGATTGAAGTGTTGTCACTGAAGACAGCAACGTTTCAACGACGAAACACAAGGAAACCAGATGAAGTCGATTCGGACAATGGCGTCTGTCGAAGGCAAGTCACTTGTTTGTGGCGTGGGCCGCACACCGATCTCCCGCAAAGCGGTGAGCCGGTGGTGCGAGCGAACTTCTAGCCAACGGACATCGTCTGCCGCGTAGCGGTTCGGTCAGATCTCACTAATATCGGCTACAAACCAGCCGCCAAAGGCTATGTCGCGCATGAACAGTGTCGCGACCTTCGTAAGATAGACCAAGATCTCTGCCGCCGGAATCCTTACCGGAACGTTAGCGACCAGCCCGCGTTTGCCGCTGTCCTGGCGTTTCACCCATCCCTCGGGAAGTGGCAGTCCCGCTTCGTCTAGAATGTCGCGGGCTTTGGACCCAAGCCCGTGCTGCACTCCAATTGATGCCGGAACCGGGCGACGGCCCGACATGTCGGCGGGCATGTAGGTAGCGACCGGCAGGTCCGATCCGCGTCCGCTGAACCAGCCCGCAACCCCTGTGCGATCGGTCAACCGCGCGGCCTGATCGTCGTCTACATCTGGCGTAATGTTGAGCCAAGTTGAGCCATTGGCGAGCTTCGCCATAGCCACCATCTCGTCGACCACAGACTGGTTGCGGTCGATATGGAACCTGATATATCGATGTTCGACCAAATCATCACCTTGCTAGCCCAGAATACGCAGTGCTTTCACGTTACCGGCCAGCCGTTAGCTAAATCCTGACACACCGGGTGAACATCAGCCGAGATGCTCACCTCGGGCCCCGATTTGCCGATTGAAGCCTGTGTTGTCGGGACTGACATTGACAGAGGCTGCTTGGACCGCGGCCGGGGGAGCCTCGGGCCTTGGCGCGCTCCTGGCCGTGCGGTCTTGGTTTGTGCAGCGCTCTATTCGTCGACAACAACGTGCCGACTCCTTCGCCTGGACGCTCGTGCACGACGCCGCCGATGCACTCGCCGACGGGCGTGGAACCTCCGGCGACAGCCAGGTTATCTCCGAAGCGCTAGACAGACCCCACAACCGCAATGCAGCGCTCGGTGCGGTAGCAGCCGTAATGAGAGCACACCCGGGCACACCCGACCCGGCATTGACTGCAGCAGTGCAACACAGCACCATAAAGGACTACCTACGCGATGAACTGCTAGCGAACGATGCTTTGCGACGGACTGGGGCGCTTGAGACTATCGAAGTAATCGGGCTTGAATCACTCATCGGAGAGGTTGCAGGCATGATCGATGACTCCGACGAGGAGGTCGTTCATGCAGCAGCAAACGCCTTGGTGGAACTGCGCCCCGAGGTAGCCGTTGGTGTCCTCGTGGGCCTAGCTCCACGCCATGGAACCTGGGTTCTAGAAAGCTTGGGGCGGGCCGCCGATATTTTGGCAACCCGGGACGATCGACGGTTACCTATCGCTAGGCCGTTGTGGCGAGAGGCACCGAGCCTGGCCGAACGAGCAATCAGCGAAGGACGACTTCCCGACCCGGGAGATGCGGCGGATGCCATCGCAGTAATGGTTTCGCTACTGAATGACGACGACACCAATCGCCGACTGGCGGCTGTCAATGCCTTGGCCAACATCATCAGCCACCCTGGCGCGCAGATCGCGCTCGCTGGAGCCATTGGCGTCGAGGATCGAATAACCCGGTTCGCGGCGGCCGCTCGAATGGTCGACTCCTCAGAAGGACGCCGAATTCTTCGTAGAGCAGCCCGTTCGCAGGAACCAAACGATGCTGCTGAAGTGGCGGCGATGGTGCTGTGGGGACATCAGACAGGCTCCGAGATCGACCCTACCAAGCCAATGCCAACCAACTACCAGGGCGACTCCGAGGACGGGCCGAGCGAAGCCGTTGAGGCCGAGGTGACGTCATGATCGCCTTAGCACTCAACGTCTTCATGATTGCGGCCTTTGCATTCACGATCCTTCACTTCCTAGCGATCGCGTTCTGGAGCCTGCTCAGTCTTAGACTGCTCGGACGACAGCGCGCCGCTCGTCGGCCAGTGCCACTTCTGAAGACGCCCACCCTCGAGAACGCACCAGGCGTCAGCGTCATACTGCCCGCTTATAACGAAGAAGCGGTGATCGCCCATTCCGTTGCAAACGCGTTGTCCCAGGACTACCCGAAGCTCGAGGTGATCGTCGTCAACGATGGGTCAAAAGATCGAACGATGGAAATCATGCTCGAGGCCTTCGAGATGGCTCTCGTTGAAGAGAATCCACCTCCGGGAGTGATCCACACCGAGGAAGTATTTGCGATCTACCGGTCGCAAAGCGACAGCCGTCTCTGGTTTGTCGATAAGGCACCTGCGGGAGCGAAGGCGGACAATGCCAACGTCGGGCTCAATCTGGCAACCCAACCATTCGTGGTCGTAATGGATGCCGATGAGTTCATGGAGACCGACTGCATCACTCGCTGCATGGTTGAAGTGATGGCCCAGCCCGACGACGTCATTGCGGTTGGAACAACTCTCTTGCCGGCTAACGACATCGTGATCGACGGTCCCAAAATCGTCCATCGCCAAGCATCGCGCAATTACTGGGTCGGATGTCAGCTCATTGAATACTTAACCGCTTTCATCATCTCGCGACCTGGAATGGCCCACGTCGGCGCAATGCCGATCGTGTCAGGGGGCTTTGGATTGTTCCGACGCGAGGCCGTACTCAAGTTAGGTGGTTACATCCATGACCACCTTGGCGAGGATATGGATCTCTGCGTCCGTTTGCACCGGTATCACCTCGAGAACAAGATTCCCTACCGCATCATCCAGGCCCCCGAAGCGGTCGTCTGGACCGAGTTTCCACCGGTTCGTTCAACGCTGCGCAGACAACGGATTCGCTGGCACCGAGGTCTCAGGATGATCGTTGCGGATACCCGATCGCTAATCGGCAAGCCAGCCTATGGGAACTTTGGACGGTTCGGCGTTGGCACGCTTTTTCTATTCGAGTGGTGGGGTCCGATTATCGAAGGCTTGGGCTACCTTGTAATGCTCGCTTTGCTCTTGCTCGGCTGGATGAATATCTCCGCCGCGCTTGCATTGTTTCTTGCCACGCAGCTCATTGGCCAGGTCGTAGCGATCTTATCCGTGTCGATAGCGGTCAGTACCTTTGGGTTCTACAGCCGCCCGCGCGACCTTGGCTACATGCTGCTCTGGGCGATCGCCATGAATTGGGGGTTTCGTCAGCAAAGTCTTTTTTGGCGATTGCGGTCACTGCTACCAGGCGAAACAGCCTGGGGCGAGATGCCACGCGCCGGTTTCAAAACCGCGGACACAACCGTATGAGCGTCACCCAACGACGTGCGCCCACGGGTTGCCGTCCCTTCCTAGTGGTGCTTATCACCGTCACAATCGCTGGGTTGCTGAACGTCAGCTCGGTCGACGCTCAGCCGAACAATCCCGGCGAGCCGATTGACTACGACTCATCAAACAACGCTGTTTCGCCTAACACAGCAGAATTTCTCGACACTGTTAGCACACAAGATCAGAGCATCGAAGCAGCCTCGAACGAGGAGGCGCCAGAAAGCATCGAAGAGCTGCTCCCAGAAGGCCAGGTTCCAGACGAATTCACGCTCTCCACCCAACAACTTGGCCTGGGCAGATCCCTTCGCCTCGCCCGCCCCGCGGGCAGAACAGACTTCATCGTACCGGTGCCTCCAGGGCTGCTGCTCACCGAGTTCGCAACCGAGATAGCAGTTCCTTCCAACCTGCATCAGACGTTTGTGAGCATCTCAGTAAACGGGGAGGTGATCTTTGAAGACTTGATCGATGGCGGTAACAGACGGTCGATCCATGCAGCGATCGAGCCGACTAGCGGCGACGCTTTCGTGGAGATCCAAGCCGAGGAGTACGACGGCGTCCAGTGCACGTCGCAGGTCATCGAACCTACCGCCGCCGAGTTGATAGAGCCCACCTTCTTGTTTCGGGCACAGCCTTCGCTACCCAAAACCGTCGCCGAGTTTCTTCCTCAGGTGGTCGAGCAGTTCGATATCTTCGTTGAGGCCGACCGCCCAGACCACGTCGATGAAGCAGTTCTCTTACTTACAACGAATCTGACCAACAGATACCCTGCGACACCGACATTTCGTGTCAGGGAGCTCGATGACAACCTCGAAGTGGCAATCGATCGTGATCCGTTCACGCGCACGGTGGTGGTTGTCGACGGTGACAATGGCCGAGTCGATGTCGAAAACAACGGCGAGACCGCCTACCTCCAGCTCACTGGACCTCCCGGACTTCTAAGCGACATCGCATCGTCGATCAACACGCCCGAGATTGGACTTATAAGCAGCGACCAGGTCGATACGGTCGGTGAGCGAACGGTAATTGCAGAGGAACTCCAAGAACGACGAACTCTCCGCGAAGCTGGCGTTCGCAACCTTGAGGCACGAGACGCTGTTCGACTACAGCTAGTTCTTCCCCTGCCTCAAGCGCGCTTTGGGCAGCCCGTGAACCGAATTCGAGTTCGTTTGGGAGGCGTGGTCATTTCCGCAACGCTCGCCGACGTCGAACCAACCGTAACCTTATGGGTCAACGACGACCTGATCACCACCGTTGAGCTCGACAGCGCCGGGCGATTCGACGCCGAGGTAGACATTGTTGGCAGCACCCTCAAACGGGACAATCTGGTTGTCATTCGCTCAGAGCTACCAATCGATTGCGGTTTCGGGCTCCCGACCCACGAACTTCAGCTCGATGCAAGTTCATGGGTCGAGGTTAACTACGGGCAATCTCTTCCGATTGGTCTCGATCGCTTTCCGCAGACCCTCCTACAGGGATTTCAGGTTCGCCCAGGGCAAGCCCTTGCCGATCTGCAAGCGACGGCGAATCTTCTCGCCGTAATGCAGTTTGCAAGCCCAATTCCGCTGGACCCTCGCGTCGCGAGTTGGGATGAAATCGTCGACAGCGACCTTCCGGGAATAGTCGTCGGAGGATCGTCCGCTCAACTCGAAGCTCTCGGGGCACCTATCAGTGCCGTTAGTGGCAGCATCGACATCGACGGCGTGAGCTTCAACGCCGCCGATGGCTACGACGAGATTACTGTTCTGCAATCTCTCGTCGGGCCACAGGGACAGGACCTGCTGCACCTGCAACTCTCGGTGACTGAAGGCAAGGACGCTTCATCAGAGGTATTGAGCGCATTGTTAGTCAAGAAGGGATGGGGCGGCTTTAGAGGTCGTGCATTCGCCCTTAATGGTGTCGACACTGTCGTGGTCCCCTCCGAAAGCAACGAAGACGACATAGCGCTGCCCACCTTGACGGCCGAACCGCCCGCCCCAACCCGTCAGTTCTTCGGGTTCGGAATTCTTATCGCACTTCTCCTCGTCGGCTCTCTAATGATCGGGCGTTCAGCACTCGCAAGAGTCCGCGGAAGAACCCGTCAACCAGTCGGCTCAAGCTAGATTTTCTGGTTTCTACCTGGCGGCGCTAAGCGTCGCTTCGGGTCTCCAAGCTTTCACTCCCCCGCCAGTTTGCAGACTTTGGTGTTGTACGTCGCCGCGCCGCGAAATCGGCCCGGCCATACCCGTTCTGTGGGCGTAGGCCCGATTATTGGCTTCCAGCCGGGCCGTTACCACGGAGGTACCGCAACGCCCCGGCATCGCTTCTGCGCTGTAAGGCGGAGGGCGCCAGCCGCGGCCTGAGCCCCCCGGCCTGCGTGACCGGGAAACGCCAGCAAACAACCGCCGAAGGCGGAGCTGGGCAATCTAGTAGTCCCGTCGCGCTAGCGAGGGCGAGTTCACAAAGCTGAGAGTCATAGCGAAGCGCCGTAGCCGAAGGCGGAGAAAAGCAATCTAGTAGTCCCGTCGCGCTAGCGAGGGCGAGTTCACAAAGCTAAAAGTCATAGCGAAGCGCCGGAGCCGAAGGCGGAGCTGGGCGATTCTAGTAGTCCCGTCGCGCTAGCGAGGGCGAGTTCACAAAGCTAAAAGTCATAGC
>CBERPN010000179.1:0-8778 GCA_965524675.1 uncultured bacterium | reverse complement strand
CCGTGAAAGTATTACAACCGAGAGCGAGTGCGGTCGCACATCGCCCTCACCGCCTTCGGGCGCTATTTCTCCAAGAGGACTGAAGCAAGAATTTGGCAGCGAAGATCCGCGTATACGAACTCGCACGAGAACTTGGGCTCACTAACAAGGAGTGCCTTGATCTCTGCGAGTCCCTTGGCATAGGGGTAAAGAGCCATTCCTCCAGCATGGAGGACGCTCATGCCGACCGCGCCCGCAGAAAGGCCGAACGCGAGGGCCTGATCCGCGATGAGCAACCAGAGGACGACAAGGCTAAGGCCAAGCGAGAAGCGGCCGAGAAGAAGGCCGACGCTATTAAGGCAAAGGAAGAGGCTGAGCAAGCCGCCGCCAACGAGAAGGCTGCAGCGCAAGCGGCCGACGCAAAGGCTGCCGCCGACGCGGCCGCAGCCGAAGCCGCCAAAGTTGCGGCCGCCGAGAAGGCGGCTGCCGACGCAGCAGCGGCTGCAGCAGAGCCCGAACCGGTTGCTGCTACTGCAGAACCTGTAGCGCCGACTCCAGAACCGACCGTTGCTGCGGCACCCGTAGCAACAACTCCAGAACCGCCAGCCGTGGTCCCAGAACCCCCGGCAGCAAAGCCTGAGCCAACCCAAGAAGCTCCGCCTTCCGAGCCAGCCAAACGGGTGATCTCTTCTAGCGGTATCAAGCCGCCCACCCGGCCAGCGGTCCCACCGTCTGGGTCTGCTGCCACACCGTCGGCACCGGTAAGCGACATCGGCGCTAAGCCCAGTGCCGCCGCCCCGCCCGCTCGCCCGGCTGCCAAACCTAACGCCACACCTCCGATCTCGGCTTCGGGTAAGCCAATCCCACCTCCTCCTCAATCAGCTTCGGGTAAGCCAATCCCGCCCCCTCCAGGGCGTGGCGGGCGCGGCCCAGCTCCGGCTAGTCCTAGCCGTGGCGCACCTCGCCACAACATGGGTGGCGGCGCGCCGCGACCCGGTGGCGGTGGCGGTGGCGGCCCCGGTGGTGGCGGCCCTGGTGGTGGCGGTCGTCCTGGTGGCGGCGGTCGTCCTGGCGGTGGCCCTGGTCGCCGTCCTCCGCGTCGCAAGAGCCGTCGACGTCGCAATATCGAAGATCTTCAGCCAATGGACGCACCGGATTACACCCCGGTCGATGCTGCGGTTCCCGAAGGCGAAGTTGTTATCGAGCGAGCTTCAACGCCACTCGATCTCGGCCCCAAGTACAACCGCACAGCGGCCGACGTGGTCCGCTTCTTGATGCAGCAGGGCGAGATGGTCACGGCCACTCAGTCGCTCACCGACGACATGATCGAACTATTCGTCGCCGAGATCGCGGGCGAGGTTCGCCTTGTCGACCCCGGCGAAGAGCAAGAAGTCGAACTTCAGAAGCTACTCGACACCCCTGGCGAGGCCAGCGAGGACGCCCCCGTTCGTCCGCCTGTCATCACCATCATGGGTCACGTCGACCACGGTAAGACCCTGCTGCTCGACCGGATTCGCTCGAGCAACTTGGTCGACAGCGAAGCCGGTGGAATCACTCAGCACATCGGCGCCTACCAGATCGACCGCGACGGCAAGAAGCTCACGTTTATCGACACTCCTGGTCACGAGGCGTTCACCGCTATGCGCAAGCGAGGCGCTCAGGCCACAGACATCGTGGTTTTGGTCGTGGCCGCCGACGACGGCGTGATGCCTCAGACGATCGAGGCGCTCAACCACGCTAAGGCCGCCGAGGTGCCCATCGTTGTTGCTGTCAACAAGATCGACCGCGAAGGTTCAAACCCGGACCGCGTCTATAAAGAACTGGCCGAACACGAACTCATCACCGAAACATGGGGTGGTGATGTTGTCACGAGTCAGGTGTCGGCGCTGCAGAGTATTGGCATCGACGAACTGATCGACAATCTGGTCTTGGTCGCCGAGGTCGAAGACCTTCGTGGCGATCCCGCTGGTCGTGCCCAAGGTGTCGTTCTCGAATCGCATCTCGATATTGGTCGCGGTCCGGTCGCGACCGTGCTCGTGCAAAGCGGAACCCTCAAAGTCGGCGACCCTATGGTCGCTGGCGCTGCCTGGGGCCGAGTGCGAGCGTTGGTAAACGACCAGGGCGATCAGATCAAAGAGGCCGGACCCTCGACCCCGGTTGAGGTTCTCGGGCTATCCGAGCCAGCTGAGGCTGGTGACACCTTTGTGGTCGCGCCGAGCGAGAAGATAGCGAGCAAGGTCGCCGACACCCGCGAGTACTACCACCGTCAAAGCAACCTTGGCCGCGACGCTCATGCGATGAGTGGTGGCGCCAAGCTCGAGGACATTTTCCAGCAGATCCAAGCGGGCGAAGCAGCCACGCTAAACCTGTTGGTCAAGGCCGATGTCAATGGCTCGCTCGAAGCCGTAACCGAGAGCTTGCGAAAGCTCGAGAGAACCGAAGTGAAGCTTGCGTTCGTTCACCGAGCGGTTGGCGGCATAACCGAGAACGACATTCAGTTGGCCGCTGCTTCTAACGCGACCATCATAGGTTTCAACGTACGCCCCGATCGCAAGGCCCGCGAGATGGCCGACGCCGAAGACGTCGAGATCCGAACGTATGAAATCATCTACAAACTGCTCGAAGATATCGAGAGCGCAATCGTTGGAATGCTCGCACCCGACATCGAGGAAGTCATCACTGGCGATGCTGAGGTCCGCGAGTTGTTCCGTGTTCCAAAGATCGGCGCTATCGCTGGCTGCTACGTGCAGAATGGTGTTATTACCCGCGGTTCCAAGGTCAGGTTCTTGCGCGATGGCGCCATTATCTGGAAGGGCGACATCCAGTCGCTGCGGCGCTTCAAAGAAGACGTGCGCGAGGTCGCAACCGGCTTCGAATGCGGTATTGGTCTCAGCGACTTCCAGGATCTTCGCGAGGGCGACATCATCGAGACGTTCGAAGAGCGCGAAGTCGCTCGTACCTGAGTTCGGTCGCAATTTCATGAGCGGTCGGCGCCCCACTAGGCGACACCAAAAGGTAAGTCGCGGCGATCGACTTGGCGAGCTGTTTCGACAAATCATCGCGGAAGAACTCGAGCGCATCGATCACGAAGACCTGAGCATGGTCTCGGTCACAAATGTTGAGGTTGACGGGAACCTCTCAAAGGCTGTTGTCGGGGTATCAAACCTCGAACCGGCGACTGACGACCATGTTCTCAAAGTGCTCGAGTCGCTGCGCCCTCGGCTGCAAAAGGCGGTCGGAACCCAGACCAAGGTTCGCCGGGTTCCACCGTTCAAGTTCATGATCGACGACGTGCTTCGCTCGGCCGAACGCATCGACGATATCTTGCGAGGCATCGATACCGATGTGGCTGATACCGAAGCTGTTCACGACGGTGACTGACGCACCTTCGATTCCACCCGAAGGCGGCATTTGTATAGTCGATAAGCAACCGGGCTGGACCTCACACGATGTTGTCGCCCGTGCCCGCAAGCTGTTGTCGACCAAGAAGGTCGGGCATTCGGGCACGTTAGATCCCGACGCCACCGGTGTCCTGGTGTTGGGCATCGGTCGCGCCACTCGCCTGCTGCAGTTCCTCACCGGCATGAACAAGTCATACGTCGGTGAGATTCGCTTGGGCTCAACCACGACGACTCTCGATGCTGCGGGCGAAATCACAGCGAATTTTGAAATGGGTGGCACGACTGTCGAACAGGTACGTCAGGTTGCGAAAAGCTTCGTCGGCGACATCGAACAGATTCCCCCCATGGTTTCGGCCCTAAAGATCGATGGCAAGCGTCTTCATGAACTAGCTCGTGAGGGAATCGAGGTCGAGCGCAAGGCCCGGCCGGTGACTATCTCGCGGCTCGACATCGACCCCGTCGAGGGCGAAAGCCTGACCTTTCGAGCCGCCGTCGACTGCTCCTCAGGCACCTATATCCGAACGCTCGCCGCCGATATCGGTGAAGCACTCGGTGGGGGAGCGCACCTGCGATCACTCCGTCGAACCGCGGTCGGTCCATTCACAATCGCTGACGCCACGCCGCTCGAAGCACTCGCTGTGCTGCCCGCCGCCGAGGGCGTGCGAAGTCTTGGGCTAACGGTGGTGGACGACGCTGTGGCTATCGCAATCGGCCACGGCAAGGTGCTTCCCCTCGAGTTGCTGGGTGTCGCTGGTGAGGGTCCTTGGCCGATTGTTGACACCTCGGGCCGTCTACTCGCGGTCTACAAGACGTACCGCGACGGCGAAGCCAAACCAGCGCTGGTGCTTGCAGGCTGATATTGCCCGGCCGGGCACCGGTATCGGACCCACAGTCCGGTAGCCTTACGCGGTCCGGTATTCAACGGACAGCAATTTCTCGCTGCGGCTGTCGCATAGCGCTGCTCCGTGGCTGGGTCAGATACCCAAAGGACATTTCAATGCCAAGCAATCCAACGAACCTGCCCTCAAAGAGCGACACTATCGCTCGCACCATCGCCGAGTTCGATCTCGGTAAGGACGACACAGGTTCGCCCGAGGTGCAGATCGCTCTGCTGTCAGATCGCATCGACCACCTAACCGCACACCTCCAAGGTCACAAGAAAGACCATCACAGTCGCCGTGGCCTGCTGATGCTGGTAGGGCGTCGCCGTCGTCTGCTCGACTACGTTTCCGCCAACGACGTCGAACGATATCGTGCGCTGATCGCCCATCTAGGGCTGAGGCGCTAGCACCAAAAAGATCTTCCGGGCGACCCTTTGGGTCGCCCGATACGCGCACTGGGGTAAAATTCCCTCTAGCGTGAAGACATGCCGCCGACTAGCGGTATGGAGGCACTTCGCCTCACACAACTAATTATCAACAAATAACAAACGAAAATTGAGTGGACGACCGGCCTTGATGGCCAGTCTTCAGTGGTAGCTCTCCGAATGTGGGAGGCCTTCTACTGGGTGCTGGTCGCTAGGGGTTTGTCCACCGCGGAGCATGAGGCTCCGAAGGAGACAATTATGGCTGAGGCCATTTCAGTAAGCGCGCCGGTAACCGGCGCACCAGACAAAATTATGTCGTTCGAGAGCGGCAAATTCGCCGGACTCGCCGACGGAGCGGTCATGGGTCGTCTCGGCGACACCATGGTTCTCGTAACCGCCACCGGAGCCCGCAAAGCTCGCGACGGTGCCGATTTCTTCCCGCTTACCGTCGACATCGAAGAAAAGATGTACGCAGCAGGCAAAATTCCGGGCTCGTTCTTCCGACGTGAAGCGCGCGCTGGCGAGGCAGCTATCTTGGCGTGCCGTCTAGCCGATCGACCGCTTCGGCCGTCGTTCCCCGAGGGCTACCGCAACGAAGTCCACATCGTTGGCACCGTAATGGGCGCCGACATGGAAAACCCGTATGACGTTCTCGCCATCAACGCCGCATCGGCTGCGTTGTCGATGTCGCCGATCCCGTTCAACGGGCCAATCGGCGCATGTCGCATCGCATTTGCTGCCGACGGTACCTGGATCCCGCACCCCACCTATCAAGAGGGCGAGGAGAGCAGCTTCGAGATGACTGTCGCTGGTCGCCTGCTCGACGATGGCGATGTCGCCGTAATGATGGTCGAGGCTGGCGGAACGGGAAGCACTTGGAATCTAATTCAAGAGGGTGCTCCCAAGGTCGACGAAGCCGTCTTGGCCGACGGGCTCAATGCCAGCAAGGTTTGGATCAAGCAAGCGATAGCGCTTCAGCAAGAATTGGTCGACGCGTCCGGTGGCAGGCCCGACGTATTTGAGTTCAGCGTTGCCGCCGACTACTCCGACGAGATCATGGCTGCGGTAACCGCGGCCGGTAGCGACAAGATCGCCGCCAGCCAGCAGGTCCCCGACAAGGCGGCTCGCGATGAGGCTGCAGGGATTGCCCGCGACGAGATCATCGCAGCAGTGCTTCCGCAGTTCGAAGACGAAGACGATGCCGAGAAGAAGATCAAGGCAGCGGTACGGTCGCTCACGAAGTCAGTTGTCCGCAGCCGCATCGTTAACGAAGGTCTGCGCATCGACGGTCGTGGTACCGCCGATCTGCGTCCGTTGTCCTCTGAGGTCGACGTTATCCCCACCGCTCATGGTTCGGGCTTGTTCCAGCGCGGCGAAACCCAAGTACTGAACTTCACAACCTTGGGCATGGCTCGCATGGACCAGATGATCGATGGTATCGATCCCACCGAGCGCAAGCGCTACATGCATCATTACAACTTCCCGCCGTTCTCGACTGGCGAGACTGGGTTCATGCGTGGCCCGAAGCGCCGCGAGATTGGCCACGGAGCACTCGCCGAGCGGGCACTCTTTCCGGTGATCCCATCGCTAGAAGACTTCCCGTACACGATCCGTTTGGTTTCAGAGGTGTTGTCGTCGAACGGCTCTACCTCGATGGCTTCGGTTTGTGGTTCCAGTCTTTCGCTTATGGATGCTGGCGTGCCGATCAAGGCCCCAGTCGCCGGAATCGCGATGGGTCTTGTTTACGCCGAGGGTAAGTACACCGCACTTACCGACATCCTCGGCGCCGAAGATGCCTTCGGCGACATGGACTTCAAGGTGGCCGGAACCAGCGAGTTCGTGACCGCTCTTCAGCTCGACACCAAGATCGACGGGATTCCTTCCGATGTCTTGGCAGCTGCGCTCAACCAAGCCAAAGAGGCCCGCCTGGAGATCTTGGCGGTTATGAACGCTGCGATTCCCGAGCCGCGGGCTGAGGTTGGACCCACCGCCCCGAAAATCATCAGCTTCGAAATTCCGATCGACAAGATCGGCGAGGTTATTGGGCCAAAGGGCAAGGTCATCAACACAATTCAGCAAGAGACCGGTGCCAACATCAGTGTCGACGACGACGGTGTTGTCGGTACGGTGTCGATTGCGTCGACCGATTCTGCAATCGTCGATGAAGCTCAGCGCCAGATCGAACTTATCCTCGATCCGCCAACCGCTGAGGTTGGCGCAACCTACACCGGCAGGGTCGTCAACATCACCAAGTTCGGTGCGTTCGTCAATATCCTTCCCGGTCGCGATGGCTTGCTGCACATCTCCAAGATCGGTGGCGGCAAACGAATCGACAAGGTCGAAGACGTCCTAGAACTCGGCCAAGCGATCGAGGTTACGGTCGAAGATGTCGACCCCAACGGCAAGGTCTCGCTGATGCCTGCTGGAACTATTGAGGCTCCTGAAGGTGGTGGCGACGGTGGATCCGCACCTGTCGCAGCGGCTGTACCGAGTTCTGCGCCCCGCTCGGATAGCGACGCAGGATCATCCGGCGATGCTGTCGAAACGGTTTCCTTTGAAGCAGCCTTTGATGCCGAGGTCGCCGAAGACCTTGGCGATCTTGGCCCAGCTAGCAGTAGCCGCCGAGGTGGCGGTGGTGGGGGCGGAGGCCGTGGACGCGGTCGACGTCGTCGCAACTAGAGTCGGGTAGCAAAACAGTCAGCGTGGCCGATCGAGCTGTCGACGACCGCGTCGAAATAACCGAACTACCCAACGGTCTCCGGATCGTCACCGAGCGGATGGATTCTGTCCGCTCGGTGGCGCTCGGCTGTTGGGTCGGCGTTGGGAACCGGGACGAGCCCGACTCAGCGTCGGGGTCGTCACATTTCCTTGAACACCTGCTGTTCAAAGGGTCAGACCGCTGGTCTTCGCGCGAGCTTTCGGCAGCCATAGACGGCATTGGCGGCGACATGAACGCGTTCACTTCGCGCGAATACACCGCCTACTCGTTTCGTGTCCCCGAAACAGGTATCGAACTGGCAGCCGACCTGCTCACCGAGGTGATCGTTAGACCACGATTATCGGCCGAAGATATCGACTCCGAGCGTCTCGTCATTCGCGAAGAACTTGCGATGGCCGAGGACGCGCCAGACGACCTTGTTCACATGGAGCTTCAAGAGTCGCTCTTTCCGGCACATCCGCTTGGTCGGGAGGTCCTTGGCACAGCAGCGACCATCGATGCGATCGATTGCGAGTCAATCCGAGCATTTCACAACAAGTGGTACCGCCCCAGCAATATGGTGGTTGCCGCGGCAGGCAATGTCGAACACCGAGCAGTCGTCGAGCTATTCGATGCTGCGTTCGCTGGTTTAGAACCTGGCGATCGACCCATACGTGAGGCCCCCGTTAGCGGCCTGCGTAGCTCTATCAGCCGCGAGAAGGCTGTCGAGCAATCTCATGTCGCCCTCGGCTGGCGTGGGTTCGGATTAGACGATCAACGTCGACATGGTCTTGGGCTAGTAAACCAGATTCTGGGTGGCGGCTTATCTAGCAGACTATTTCACGAGGTGCGCGAGGTCCGAGGATTGGCGTACGCAGTGTTCTCGTCGCTCGCAGGCTACGTCGATGCAGGGATTTTCACTATCTATGCCGGCACCAACCCCGAGAACACCAGCGAACTGCTCGACGTAGTCGAAGCCGAGTTGGCCAAAATTATTGCCGAAGGTTTCACCCTCGAAGAGCTCGAGATCGCCAAGGGCGGTGTCGCAGGTGCGACCATGATCGGGCTGGAGGACAGTGCCAGCCGAATGGGTCGACTAGGGGCGAGCGTGCTGCTGCGAGGGCGTGTCGCTCCGCTAGACGAACTTCTCGAACGAATCCTGGCGGTCGACCTCGACGAACTCAACGCCATCGCAGCCGAAGTATTCGACGCCGACCACGCATTGTCAATCGTGGGACCCTATTGCTAGCAGGCGCAATCCGGCCCTGTCGGGCCTCGATGCGCGCTGCTGATGCTGGCGCCTGACCCGTCGCTCGTCCCTCGCTCGTTGTTTCCCGCAAGGCGCAATCCGGCCCTGTCGGGCCTCGATGCGCGCTGCTGATGCTGGCGCCTGA
>CBERPN010000178.1:0-8830 GCA_965524675.1 uncultured bacterium | reverse complement strand
GGCTTGGAAAGAAACCAATTCCAAAGACATTGATGCCAAAGCCCGGCACTTCGCTTGCGATTATGGCTAGCGGAGCGATCGGCAGGCCCTGCCGCAACATCGCCGATGGCATTAGCGGATATCGTTCCAAGCTTGCCGGGCTGCCCGCCTCCACCGCGGAACTCTCGGCGGCACCGTCCTGCGGCGAATCGAATCTGGGCTGCTCGGTCTCCACCGCGACCGGAACTTGGTCGGCACGGTCTGCCACAACAAACCAGGCTCCAAGTGCCACGACAAGAACCATGGCGGCCGCCAATGCTGGCTTAACCCAACCCTGCATTCGGCGATCCTGTGTCTCAACAATCGTTGGGGCTTCTAGGTGTGCAACGCTGGACATTGCATCGTCGACGGCCGTTCTAGCCGCATCTTCAAGCTTCATCGAGCTGGCCTTCCAGGGGGAGTGAGTTGTCGGAAGAAGGGCGACCGGTTAACTCGAGTCGTTCGCTAAGGGTCTTGCGACCTCGGTGGAGTTGGGTTTTGACGGTGCCCTCTGTAACTCCGAGTATCTCGGCGATGACCGCGACGGGCTGATCGTCGACGTAGTGCAGCGCCACAATTTGGGCTTGTCGGGTGGGTAGCATTCGCACCGCGGCCCAGAATGCCTCACTTTGCTCGGGCATTTCGTTAGGCAATTCGACCCGTCGAGCAAAGTGTTTGGCGAGGACGCGCTTTTCGGCTGCTCGCCTGCGTCCCCAACTCCGGGCGCGGTTCACGGCAACCCGACGAACCCACGCTCCGGGGTTCTGATAGTCGGCTATCTCAGCCCAGTTCTTGTGAGCTTGCACGAATGCGTCCTGGGTCAGCTCTTCAGCTGCCCAGCGGCTGCCGCACAACACGTAGACCAATGCAACCACTTGGTGGAACTCCGCGCGGTACCAGTTCGTGAACGCGGCGCTCGCTGCCGGGTCGATTGACGCGACCGGATCATCGACGTCGAGATTGCTTTCCACGTTGGTAACACGCATATCTACCCTCGCAAGGTTGACACGAAAACATCAACACACGACATCGCTGAAACTACAGCAGAAGTGCTGAGGTTCGCTTCAATGGTTCAGATGACCTATGTTTTACTTTGATCACAACAGCAACACCACCCACTTCTGTTGTAATGAAACGAGTCCCCCTGATGAAGCAAGCCCGAATAATTGTCATCGCGATGCTTATGGCATCTGTGCTGTTACCGGTGCCATCCGCCATCGCACAACCAACCGCAACCTGCGATGGCGAGAAGGTCACGGTATACATCGGGGCGGGTATGAAACCCACCAAGGGCGACGACGTAATCCTTGGCACAAGGGGCAAGGACATCATTTCGGGCCGCGCCGGAAACGACATTATTTGCGGGCTAGGGGGCAACGACATCCTCATTGGTGGCCGCGGCAACGACGTTCTCATCGGCGGCAAAGGTAAGGACAAGCTCAAGGGCGGTAAGGGAAACGACCAACTAGAGGGTGGATCCGGGCGCGACAAACTGCGCGGTGGTTCCGGTAACGATCAGCTGTCGGGCGGATCTGGTCGCGACCGACTCAACGGTGGAAAGGGCACCGATAGCTGCAAGGGCGGTATTGGCAAGGACCGCCTCAAGAAATGCGAGACCGGCGACAAGCCCCCTGCACCACCAGCGCCAACCTGCAACGACAATGCTGTCGTGCCCACCAAGTTGCCCTCAACGTCGACGGTCGTTGTCCGAACCGATAAATGCCAGTTGGTCGAAGGCAAAATCGTCGTCCCAGAATCAACAGATTCGTACTCCCTCGAACTTGCCGCTGGTGATCGAATTTCAATCGTGGCGAACGGCGCCTGCAACACCTTGATTCGAGTTGTCGATGCCGACGACGATGAGTTGCTCAGTGTCGAGGGTTGTCGCGAGGTTCGTGGCAACTTCACGGCTGCGAGCGATGGTGCCTACACTCTCGAAGTTGGGTTCACCGGCACAACGACGATCGCCTACAAACTCGCCATCTGGGATATCACCAACCCTCGCATTACCAAGGCCCCGCGGATGCCGCGCGGTGGCTGCGCCGACCGACCAGTGCCGCTGCAGAAATGGTCGCCGGACGCCGCCGTCGGAATCGACGGCAACGACTGCACCATCATCGACGGGCAGATCTCGGTGCCGCACGAGACCGACCGCTACTCGATGGAACTCGCTGACGGACAACGCGTGTCCATCGTCGCTATCGGCAAATGCGATACCGAGATCAGCGTCGCTTCGAGCACTGGCTCGATAGTCGCCGAGGCGAGTGGCTGCAACAAAGCATCGTTGGTGTTCAGCGCCCCCCATGCGGGGGTGTACACCCTCGACCTCAACCTCACCACCGATGGCACCGAGCCCTACACGATTCAGCTATGGGACGTGACAACACCCGACACCGCGCCAGCCCCTGACACCACGGTCGGATCGTGCGAAATGGACCCGATCGCTCTCGACCAATGGCCAACCCATGCGACCCTAAGCAGCGACACTGACGGCTGCCCGGTTATCGAGGGAGTCATCTCAGCACCCTACGAAGTCGATCGCTACACCATGACACTGTCAGCCGGGGTTGCTGTTTCTATCGCGGGCGAGGGAACTTGCAGTACAAGGCTTCGAGTGGTCGACCCCAACAACGGCGAGGTCGCTGTCAATGTTGGCTGTACCTCACCGTCGGTCAGCTTCACAACAGCGATGGCTGGTAGCTACACGCTCGACGTAAACCACACTTCAGACACGGTTCAGGCCTACACACTCAAGCTAACCCAAGGCTCCTAACCAACCGAAATTACTGTTGTAATGACCGCCTAGCGGTGCTGCGAACAGTAATTACGCTCGGCCTCCTGAAATTACTGTTGTAATGACCGCCTAGCGGTGCTGCGGGCAGTAATTTCGGGGGCTATTGGGTTTCGGGGTCTGGTGGTGGTCCGCTTCTTTCGAACTCGGCCTGGACATCCTCGAAGGTGAGTTCGGTTTCGGTGAGTGCACCGCCACTAGACGAATTGAGCACGAGAGCGGCGGCTCTCTCGGCAGCCGCGGCTCGAGCCCTATCTTCGGGTCGGCGACCGTTTGCAGAACCGCGCCCCGGACGATCGTCGGACTTTTTCGCCCACCGGAAGTACAAGATCCCAATCCAGGTCCAAAGATAGAAGCCGCCGAGAATCTTCATCACGAACCCTGCGGCCTGCTGATCGTCGGTGACGTTGATTCCCCAAAGCCGATCGGGCGTGTCGTAAACCTTGTAGACAACTCCGTCGGCAAAGGTAAGCCAGGCGGCGGGCAGAGTCGGGATAACCGACATCAAGAACAGATACACGAGGCGTCCCGTCTCACTCATCCGCAACTCGGGCAATGGCCCAATTACCGGCAACCACATCAGCAAGGCCGAGGTAAAGATCGCCAGGTGAATTATGTAGTGAAACCCACCTGACTCGATTGAAAGACGGACAACCGCAGTCCAATGGGTCAGCGCCGCCAAAGCATTGAAAATTACTCCTGCAACAACCGGCTTGGCCAACCATTGAATGACCTTCGACGTGACGCCTCCGTCGATTATTACCAGCCGCGCTAGCCAGGTAGGAATCGCCATCATGATCAGCGGCGGCACGACGAAAGAAATGATCAGATGCTGAATCATGTGGACCGAGTAAAGATATTCCTCGGCGATGTCGTGCATCGGCCAATCGGATGCCACGTAAAGAAGAAACACTGCAGCAGCGAAGGCTCGCTTGTGCCTTGTAGAAACAATCTCTTCGTGTGCTGGGACAACCTTGGGGCCGATTACTCGAACCGCGTATCCTCCGAGGGCAACGATGGCGATGAGCATTGCCCAGACCTCTGGGTGCGGTTGCCATTCGATGAAGTTAACGGCGGCTGCAATCGTCATGGTTGGGGGTAGCTTCGTTGATGGCCGGTGCTTACCGACTTACAGGGTCTGCCAGATCTGTGATGCCGACAGGAAGATTAGGTAAACTGCTGAGGCGAGGATCAGGCCAAACAGGAACAAGATATAGAACAGTTTGATATCGAACTTCAGGTGCATGAAGTATGCGGTCACAAGGAAGAACTTGACCACCATCATCCCGAAGAGAACCGGAATGAAGACGGCTTCAACGTTGACGTAGGACCAAACGACTTCAATCGCCGTGATTATCGCCAAGATTACAAAGATCTTGACGTAACCCTTGTCGTCGATGTGCTCGTGATCGGCTTCGGCCGCAGCCGAGGCAGTATCGGCAGCAGTGTCTATGGTGTCGTTACTCATGTATCAGGCCGCCAGGTAGATGACTGTGAAGATAAATACCCAAACCACGTCGACGAAGTGCCAGTAAAGGCCAACGATCTCGACAGTTTCGGCGTTGCCGGGGTGCATTCGGCCTCTAAACGCCGAGACGAGCAGCGACAGCAACATCACCACTCCGAGCGTGACGTGGACTCCGTGGAAACCGGTGAGCGTGTAGAACGCCGAACTAAATGGGCTTGTTGTCCAGCCGAGGCCTTCACGGACGAATGAGGTGAACTCGTAAATCTGGCCGGCAATGAAGGTCGAGCCGAGTAACGCCGTTGCCGCTAGCCAGGTCTTGAGCCGTTTCTGATCGCCCCGCTCAGCGGCGGAGTGCGACAGCACCATGGTTAGCGAACTCATGAGGAGCACGAACGACGATGCCGAGGTAAACGGGATATCGAAGAATTCGGGGCCTGGTTCAGGGCCAGCCTGCGTGTTGTGGCGGTACAGCAAATAGGTGGAGATCAGCGCACCAAATAGCAAGCATTCCGAACCCAAGAACACCCACATCGCGAGTTTGTTGTTGGAGACACCATGATTTGTCTTATGTTCGACGTGGGCAGTTTCGTGGGCCGCCTGATCGAGCAATGCCTCAGCCATTGTTGGCCTCCCCGCCGACCGAAGCGGTCACCAAGTCGTCGGAGTCGTCACCATTCGTGTCGTGTCCGTCGTCGTCGTCGCCATCATCGTGATGACCATGCCCAGCGTCGGGATCGTCAGGCGGTTCTAGTACCCACCCGAAGGCTGCTCCGAAAATTAGGACGCCGCCAATAATGCATAGCCATAGGTTGTAGATGAGGCCATATCCGATGAAGGGCAACCCCGAAGCGAGCACGATTGGCCAGTACGACGGCGATGGAAGGTGCACATCGGTCGCGGTTCCCGGCTGGCAAATCTCCTCGGTGGTTGCGACCCGAACCACGGTGCCGTCGTCTTCGATTCCGTACTTCTGATGCCAGAAGTGATCGACCGACTCGACCACGATCACTTCGTCGAAGTTGTGCACCGGAGTAGGCGAGGCAGTCATCCATTCGAGCCCACGAGCATCCCAAGGGTCCGGCCCAACGGGAGGAAGGTTCTTTGCCTGGAAGAGCGAATACACAAAGTTTGCGAGCGTGATCAGAATGCCGGTGGCGAGAATAAATGCCCCGATCGTGCTGACCATGTTCCACAACTCGAACCCGTAACCAGGGTCATAGGTATCGATCCGGCGGCTCATACCTTGGAGCCCAAGAATGTGCATCGGGCCGAAGGTGAGGTTGAACCCGAGAATTTGAGTCCAGAATGAAGCCTTGCCCCAACTTTCGTTGAGCCTGTAGCCGAACATCTTTGGCCACCAGTAATACAGCCCACCAAAGAAGCCCAAGATGATGCCCCCGAAGATGACGTAGTGGAAGTGGGCGACGATGTAGTAGGTGTCGTGCTGCTGGGTATCGGCAGGGCTCATCGCGTGGGTCACGCCAGAGAGTCCACCGATAGTAAACATCGACATGACGCCAGCGGAGAAGAGCATGGCGGTGGTTAGTCGAATTCGCCCACCGATCATCGTGGCCAGCCAGTTGATGACCTTCACGCCAGTGGGAACGGCTACGAACATTGTTGACATCGTGAAAGCGGCTACCGAGATCGGACCGATCCCGGTAGTGAACATATGGTGAGCCCATACGCCGAACCCCAAGAAACCAATGGTTACACCCGATGCAACCATGAACGGGTAGCCGAAAATTGGCTTACGGCTAAAGACCGGAATTATCTCGGAGATGATTCCGAAGCTGGGAAGGATCAGGATATAGACCTCGGGGTGGCCAAAGATCCAGAACAAGTGCTGCCACAGCAGTGGGTCGGCACCCATTTCGACGTTGAAGAAGTTGGCATCGAAGAGCCGGTCGAAGGTTAGGAGAAACAACGCAACGGCGATGACTGGCATTGCGAACAGCAACAAGAACTGTGTTACGAGCATCATCCATACGAAGATGGGCATGCGCATGAGCGACATTCCTTCGGTGCGCATGTTGAGGATTGTGACGATCAGGTTCACCGCTGAAACAAGCGATGCGATGCCAAGAATCTGTAAACCCAGGGCGTAAAAGTCGATTCCCTTGCTGGGCGAAAACATCGAACCAGCGTTGGGAGCGTAGTTAAACCAGCCACCATCGGGAACGTTCTTGAACCAGCCACCAATGAAGGTGGACGATGTTAGAAAGATTCCACCCGCTACGAAAACCCACAAACTCAGCGCATTCATTCGCGGAAAAGCAACGTCGCGGGCCCCGATCATTATCGGAATCAGGTAGTTACCAAAAGCGGCACCGAGAGGGATCCCCACCAAGAAGAGCATCGTGATGCCGTGCATGGTGAATACTTGGTTGTATACCGCTGGGCTTAGAATCTTGCCGTTGGGAACCGCCAGCTGAAGCCGGATGGCGAGTGCTTCGAGGCCACCGATTGCAAAGAACAGCAGTGCGAACCCGCCATACATAATGCCGATTCGCTTGTGGTCGATAGTGAAGAGCCAGCTCTTCCAACCAGTGTCACCCGAGGGTCGAGTAAGAATCCCGAGCGGCCTCTCGACAACTTTAGCGACATCGGCGGGTTCGAGTTCGAGCGGGTTCTCGATGATAGCCATCAGAGGTCTCCGGAGGCGTTAAGGGGGATTGCGAGCATTGACGAAGTTGCAGGTTTTACGGCGAAAGAACGCATCATTCGATGTCGACCGTCGCTTCGATTATCCATTGAGCTGGTTTGGGGCCGAGACTTTCAAGCGCGGCGACCAAATCGTCGATCTGATCTTCGCTGAGGCCGAGGTTGGGCATGCCCTGACGATTGTCGGCGTCGTTGGCCTTTAGAGCCGCCGGATCACGAAGCCATGACTCCAGCTTGTTGCGGTTGAGGGATCCATCCTCGTTGTAAGTATTGAAGATCGCGCCAGCGAAGGTTGTGCGGCTCGCGAAGTGCGTGAGATTTGGGGCGGCACCTGATGCAAGGCTGATCTCGACGCCGTCCTTGCTCCATACGTCGTCGTTCACGCCTTCTACCAGGTGACAGGCAGAGCAAAGGTTGCGAATATTGGCAAGCCCGCGTTGCACCGCAGATGATGCTTGCGGTGATTCACCGCCAGCGAGCGCCGCCAGGAACTCTGCGTCGTCGGCTTCGAGACTGGCTGGCTGTAGCTGTTGATCGACCCATGATTGAAAGTCGGAATCGGTCATCGCGATGGTCTGCATTCGCATTCGTGAGTGAGACAAGCCGCAGAACTCTGTGCATTGGCCAAAGAAATAGCCCTGCTCATCGGCCTCGAGTTCCCAAGGTGAGATTCGCCCAGGAACAGCGTCGCGTTTGCCATTGAGTGCAGGAATCCAGTGCGAGTGAATTACATCCCGGCTGGTTATCGACAACTCGATCTCTTGACCAGCGGGAATTACCATCTGCCCTGAAGTAACAATGTCGGCCTCGGGAAGTTGCTTCGCCGGATTGGCGTGGCCCTCTTTCAAAAACGCATCGGCATCAAAGCCATCGAAGTAGTAGCGATACTCCCACCACCACTGGTGACCAACGACGACCACATGGGGTTCCCATTGCACGGTTTCGCCATCGACGCTCACCGCATAGGCATTTGCCTCGACGTCATAGAGCCCAAAGAGCGTGACCAATGTCCAGATTCCGATGCCACCGACTATCAACGCCGGAACGATTGTCCAGGCAACTTCTAGTTTGTCGTTGCCGTGAATCTGCTCGGGCCAGTCGCCCTCTTCGTACTCGCCTTTTACACGGCCCTTCGCTACGGCGAAGAGGGTTGCGCCCATCACGAGGGTGAACACCACCAGCGAAACCCATAGAACCGGGTTGAGCAAGCCATCGATCTCGCGGGCGCTCGGACCCTGGGGTTCTAAGGTGTCGAGTTCGGCGTCGCCAGCACAACCGGTCAGCAGTATCAAGATCGCCACTAGCGGCAACAGAATGCGGGCTTTAACTCGGCGCATTAGGGGAGTGTGGTGCGGTGGCAAAGCTTCCGCCAAGCCCGCGCGGTCAGCAATATCGTTTCTTTGAGAATTGCTGATCATGCGCCTATCTCCAAGATCGCATGACCCTCTTCGTCGCTATGGCCCTCGTCGCCGCCATGGCGTTCGAATTCGCGCTCGCCGATCGCAGCCGACACGATGCCAGCGGCGAAGATCGAGACGAGCCCGACGCCGACGATCGCCCCGACCACCCGCTTGCCTAGCGGTGGCCCGATAGCTATGAATGTGGCCACAGCGAAGATGGTGACCGCAACAACCGAGGCAACAACAACTGCTCCCACAGCCGATACCGCCAGCAGGATTCGAGAGATTGCAATCGCCACCATGCCGACCCCGATAATGGCCATCGCGGGCAATTCGATAGGCCCCATGACTCGGTCGCGCAGCTCGCGGTTGGCAACACGATCGCCTGTCGCCCGGTCGGCCCACGCTTCCATAGTCCACTCGAACGCGACGATCGCCAGTATGACAATGCCCACAACGAACACCGCCGGATGCACCGCTAACCCAAGA
>CBERPN010000177.1:0-8863 GCA_965524675.1 uncultured bacterium | reverse complement strand
ACGGTGATCAAGTACGCCCGAGAGTGGGGTCGCAACGGCGAACTCACCAAGGGCAAGAACATGATCATCATCGGTGCGGGCGCCAACCACTGGTACCACAACAACCTTTTGTATCGATCGGGTATTACCGCCTTGATGCTCACCGGATCGATTGGTGTAAACGGTGGCGGCTTGGCCCACTACGTCGGCCAGGAAAAGTTGGTCGCTCACGCGTCCTGGGCCTCCATTGCCTTCGCTGCCGATTGGGGCATGGCTCCGCGTCATCAGAACACTCCATCGTGGCATTATGTGCACTCCGACCAGTGGCGCTACGAGCGCGGCTATCGCGAGTACGACTCGCTACCCGATCACCACCCCGCTCGTTTCGATCACACCCTCGACCATCAGGCCCGAGCTGTGCGGCGCGGTTGGCTGCCATTCTTCCCGCAGTTCAAAGAGAACCCCATCAACGTCGTGCGCTCGGCGCGACGCCAAGGGGCTGATACTGACGAGGCGGTCGTCGATCACATCGTCGAACGGCTTAAGACCGGCGACCTTGAGTTCTCGATCGACGATCCCGATGCTCCCGAGAATTGGCCTCGCACATGGTTTATCTGGCGGGGCAACGCCATCGGTACCTCGGCCAAGGGCCACGAGTTCTTCATGCGCCACTATCTGGGAACCGACTCCACAGCGATAGCCGCCGAGCCCGACGATTCCGGTGTTGTCGAGGTCAACGTTCGCCCCGACGCCCCTATCGGCAAGATGGACTTGGTGGTCGATCTCAACTTTCGGATGGATACCACAGCGCTCTATTCCGACATCGTCCTGCCCGCGGCCACCTGGTACGAAAAGGACGACATCAACACCACCGACATGCACTCGTTCATCAACCCAATGCAGGCTGCGGTGCCGCCAGCGTGGGAATCACGAGGCGATTGGGACATCTTCACCGCCCTCGCGAAGAAGGTGTCGGAGCTGGCGGGCGGCGGGCGTCTCACCGGAATGGTTGAAGACGTGGTCATGCAGCCACTCGTTCACGACACCATCGACGAGATTTCTCAGCCGACGGTCGGCGACTGGCGCGACGGCGACCTCGAGGCGATTCCGGGCAAGACAATGCCCAAGTTCAAACTGCTCAAACGCGACTACACCCAGCTCTACGAGCAGATGACGTCGCTAGGCGAAGGGGTGCGCAAAAACGGAGTCGCTGCTCACGGGTTGAATATTCGGGTCGACGATTACTATGACGAACTGGCGAGAAAGCAGCCCGACGAACGGTCTCTCGGCGAAGACGGACCACTGCGCCCAACCTTGGTGCATGCACGCGACGTGTGTGAAGCGATCTTGGCACTCGACCCCGCTTGCAACGGCGAGTTAGCCCACCGCGCGTTCGAAGCCGAGGAAGCCAAAACTGGCCTCAGCCTCACTCATCTCGGTGCCGGGCAGCGCGATACGAGGATCAGCTTCGCCGATCTGATCGCGCAACCGCGCCGGATCCTCACCACACCTACTTGGAGTGGCAAGGTCTCCAAGGGTCGTCCCTACAGTCCCTTCACGCTCAACGTTGAAGACCTTGTGCCGTGGCGAACCCTCACCGGTCGTCAGCATCTCTACCTCGATCACGAGAACTATCTCGAGTGGGGCGAGCACCTACCGGTGTATAAGCCGCGGCCCGATCACACGATGCTGTCCGAAACCGAGCAGTCGCTCGCCGAGGATCAGGACGGGCGATTGTTCAACTACATCACCCCTCATGGCAAGTGGTCGATTCACTCGACGTACTCCGAGAACGACCGCATGATGACCCTATCTCGCGGCGGTTACCCGATTTGGCTGAACATCAAAGACGCCGAGGACCTAGGCATCGCCGACAACGATTGGGTCGAGCTCTACAACGACAATGGGGTGTTCGTGCAGCGCTGCATGACTTCGTCGAGAATCCCCCGCGGCACGGTGTTTGTTTATCACGCCACCGAAAGAACCGTCGGCATTCCAATCTCGCCACGCCGCAAGAAGCGAGCTGGCATGAACAATTCACTCACCCGTACCCGGCTTAAGCCGGTGCTGATGAGCGGCGGTTACGCGCAGTTCACCTACGCGTTCAATTACTGGGGCCCCACGGGCGTCAACCGCGACACATTCGTCTACGTACGCCGTATCGACCGGCCGAACTACTGAGAGGCCGGCGATGAGAGTCAGAGCACAAATGTCCATGTTATTCCACCTGGACAAATGTATTGGATGTCATACTTGTTCGGTTGCCTGCAAGAACTTGTGGACCGATCGCGAAGGCGCCGAGTACATGTGGTGGAACAACGTCGAGACCCGCCCGGGTACCGGCTATCCCACCGGCTGGGAAGACCAAGAGCACTACAAGGGTGGCTGGCGTCGCGACAAGAAGGGGCGCCTAAAGCTGACCTTGCATTCCAAGGGTGGCGGCGTGGCGAAGGCGTTTTATAACCCGTCGCTGCCCGAACTCGAGGACTACTACGACCCGTTCACCTTTAAGTACGGCGATCTGTTCACCTCCCCCGAATCTGAACACCAGCCGACGGCGGTGCCGATTTCGAAGATCACCGGCGAAGAGATGGAGATCACGGGCGGGCCAAACTGGGACGACGACCTTGGCGGCTCGGGTATTTATGCGGCCAACGACCCTTCGATGGAGGGGATCGACGCGGCTGTGCGGGCGCAGATGGAAGAGCTTGAACGGGTGGTATTCAACTACCTGCCCCGAATCTGCAACCACTGCCTCAACCCATCGTGTGTGGCCGCATGCCCCAGCGGTGCCATCTATAAGCGGGCCGAAGACGGCGTGGTCCTGGTTAACGAAGACAAGTGCCGCGGTTGGCGCATGTGCGTGTCGGCGTGTCCCTATAAGAAGGTCTATTACAACTGGACCACCGGTAAATCCGAGAAGTGCATCTTGTGCTTCCCGCGCATGGAAACCGGTCAGGCTCCTGCGTGCGCTCATTCGTGTGTTGGCCGAATCCGCTACATGGGTGTGCTGCTGTACGACGCCGATCGCATCGAGGCGGCCGTGTCGCTTCCCGACGACGAGTTGCTCGCCGGGCATCTCGACATGATCCTCGACCCCAACGATCCACATGTGGTCAAGGCTGCTCGCGCTGCGGGCCTCGACGAGGGTTGGCTCGACGCGGCACGCCGCTCGCCGGTATACAAGTTCGTCAAGGAGTGGGGGATGGCCCTGCCGTTGCACCCTGAGTACCGCACCGCCGCGATGATGTTCTACATCCCGCCGCTGTCGCCGGTGATGAGCACCATCGAAAACAATCTGGTGAACCTTGACATCGGCGAGGACCGCCACGACTTCGAACTGCTAGACGGACTCGACAAGGCTCGACTTCCGCTCGAATACCTAGCCAACCTGTTCACGGTCGGCGATGTCGAGCCAATTCGCAGGATCCTAAGAATCATGTTGGCGGTGCGCAGCTACAAGCGGCGCCAGAGCGTCGAGCAATTCATCGACGACGCCACTATCGAATTGCTCGAATCGGCGGGGCTAACCGAAGACGTGGCCGAAGCCATCTACAAGCTCACGACCATTCCGACCATCGACGACCGCTTTGTGTTCCCGCCTTATCACCGCGAGATGGCTATCGAGGAACTCAACGATCCGCTTAGCGCCAAGGGCGAAGCTGGGTTCGGAGCTCGCGAGGCTCCTCGGCGGGGCGCATGATGCACGTCGCAGAGGTGGTGGCCCAGGGCTACCGGTACCCGCACGAAACCGCGGCCGAAGCTCTCGATAGCGCAATCGAAGCTGGCGCGCATGGCGCCGTCGAGCGGCACATGCGCAAGTTCTTAGCAGAGGTGAACAAGCTCAGTCTCGGTGAATGGGAAGAGCTTCACACATCTACCTTGGATTTATCGCCGCAGTTCGTTCCATATGTGGGCCATGTTGCTTGGGGTGAGAATTACCGGCGAGGAGAGTTCATGGCGGATCTCAAGCGCTCGATGCGCGACGCCGGGGTAGATCTTGGCGGCGAGTTGCCCGACCACATCGAACCAATACTGCGCTACCTCGCAGCCAGCTCCGAGCCCATGTCCGATCTCGTCGAAGCGCTTCCAGGTGCGGTGGCAACCATGTGCGAAACCTTGGCCACCGCCTCGAAGAAGAACCCCTACCGCCACCTACTAGCCGCCACCGAAGTACTAACCGCCGACCTTGCGCCGGTGATGATCTCCGGAAGGGGAGCCAAGCAATGACCTCTAACGAGTTTCTGTTCGGAGTGCTGCCTTACGTTGTCACCACCCTTGCGGTAGTCGTCACAGTTATCCGTTGGCGACGTCATGAGTTCTCGGTGTCGTCGCTTTCTTCGCAGCTGCTCGAAAGCCGCAAGCTCTACTGGGGAACCATTCCGTTTCATTGGGGCCTGTCGACCATTCTGGTCGGCCACATCGTGGCGTTGATCATTCCCAGTGGCTTCGAGCTCTGGAACGGGGGGCAGTTGCGCCTCTATGCCTTGGAGGCGACCGGACTCGCGCTGGGCCTCTGGACCGCGTTTGGAATCTGTGTTTTGATCTACCGACGACTCACCGACTCTCGGGTCCGACGGGTAACCACACCGATGGACTGGGTTGTTCTTTTCATCGTCGGCGCCCAGATCGTCACCGGAGTGTGGATAGCCATTGGCTACCGATGGGGCTCGTTCTGGGGCACCGCCGTATTCGTGCCCTACATGTGGTCGCTCTTCAAGTTCCAACCCGACCCAAGCTTCGTCGGCCCGCTGCCTTTGGTGCTCAAACTCCACGTTCTATCGTTCTTTGGCTTCTTAGCGGTCTTCCCGTTTACGAGGCTCGTGCACATCATCACCCTGCCCCTCCAGTACTTCTTTAGGCCTTGGCAGAAGGTGACGGCAAACCGTCACGCACCGGCAATCTCGCACATCTCGAACGATCGTGAGATGCAGCGCTACCGCTGACTTTGCTGACTCTTGCCCGAGCCTGGGCGATCTGATTCTGAACCAATTGGGAGCTATTTGACCATGGATGCTGAGACCATCGACCCCGACAACGACGCCCCAAAGTTGCTCGCCTTCGACCAAGAGCGGATTCGAGTTCTGCACTACACGTGGATTGCGTTCTTCATGACGTTCTACGTGTGGTTCAACCTGGCCCCGCTGGCCACCACCATGCGCGAGAGCACGGGCTGGTTAACCAAAGAGCACGTGAAGATCCTGCTCATCGCCAACGTGGCGTTGACGATTCCGGCACGAATAATCGTCGGGACCTTGATCGACCGCTTCGGGGCCAGAATCGTCTTTTCGTTGTTGATGGTCGCGATGGCGATTCCTACTGTGGTCTTTGCGTTCAGCGATACCTTCACCCAAATGCTGATCTCGCGTCTAGCTCTCAGCGGGGTCGGCGCTGGTTTCGTTATCGGCATCAAGATGGTCGCCCAGTGGTTCCCCCCGAAGTACATTGGTCGAGCCGAAGGATTTTACGCCGGTTGGGGAAACTTCGGGTCAGCTTTCGCGGCTATGACCCTTCCGTGGTTTGCTCTTTCTTTCCTCAGCGACCAGCTCAACCTCGGCGACGATGCTTGGCGATGGGCGATGGCCATCAACGGTTTGGTGCTGGCCGTATACGGGGTCATGTACTACTTCTTAGTGAAGGACGTGCCCGATGGTCGCACCCTGGTCAGGACTAAGAAGGCTGAGCCGATGTTGGTCAGTTCATACAGCGATCTAGTCCAATACTTGATCTGGTCGATTCCCTTGGTAGGAGCGCTCGCAGTACTCGCTTGGCGGGTGTCGAATGTAAAGGTCGATGATGAGTTCGTGCTGAGCGACTCGGCGCTCTACGGCATCTACGCTCTGCTTACCTTGGTATATGTGGGTCACGTCATTCGAACCCTTCAGGTGAACTTGCCCCGACTGAAGGCCGGTGTTCCCGAGGACGAAAAGTTCTCCTTTGGAAGTGTGGCGGCGCTCAACTCCACCTACTTTGCAAACTTCGGCGCCGAATTGGCCGTCGTGTCGATGCTGCCCGAGTTCTTCGAAACGGTCTTCGCTCCGCTGGTGAACGGTAAGGGCGCTCCGATCGTTACGGCGACCGTTGCTGGTTTCGTCGCCGCATCGTTCGCGTTCGTAAACCTGGTTGCTAGACCGCTCGGTGGTTACCTGTCCGACCGGCTCGCCAGCCGCAAGAAAACCATGCTCATGTACATCGGCGGCATCGTGGTCGGCTTCTTCCTGATGGCGTTTATTGGCGAGTGGGCGCCCGGGGTTGACGAAGACGGGCTCCGCAACATCGTGCCGATGTTTGGCGGTGTCACCTGGCTGATCATTGCCGTGGTCATCACCATGTTCGCATCGGTGTTCGTGCAAGGGGCCGAGGGGGCGACGTTTGCAATCATCCCCATGGTTCACAAACGCATGACCGGCCAAATCGCTGGCATGGCGGGGGCTTATGGAAATGTCGGCGCCGTGATTTACCTAGTGATCTTCTCTCTGGTCGACTCACGGACCTTCTTCTTTATCTTGGCCGTCGGCGCTTTGGTGAGCCTCGTGATCACCACCCTGATGCTCGACGAGCCTGAGGATTCACACTCGATCGAGTTTCACGGAGCTACAGACAGCGTTCACGGAGAAATGGACAGCAACCAAGTAGACCGAGCAGCCCAATTGGCTGCCGACAATTCAACGACCGGAAAGTAGAACTCATGGCCGACATCAACCTATGGGACGTCGAAGACGAAGCGTTCTGGGAGAGCGAGGGAAAGAAGGTTGCCAAACGCAACCTCTGGATCTCGATTCCCAGTCTGTTGGTTGGGTTCGCAGTGTGGCTCTACTGGAGCATCATCACGGTCCAGATGCTCAACCTGGGCTTCCCGTTCGAACAGTCTGAGTTGTTCACGCTCACCGCAATAGCCGGGTTCACCGGGGCGACACTACGTATCCCCAACAGCTTCTTCATCCGCCTTGCCGGTGGTCGCAATACGCTGTTTTTGACGACCGCGTTGCTGATGATCCCGGCGGCTGGAACCGGGTTCGCTTTGCTCGACCAGGACACCCCACTCTGGGTATTTCAGTTGCTGGCGTTTTTGTCGGGCTTTGGTGGCGGAAACTTCGCCTCCTCGATGTCGAACATCAGCTTCTTCTATCCGAAACGGATGCAAGGACTAGCTCTCGGATTGAATGCAGGACTCGGCAATGCTGGCGTCACCACAATGCAGGTCCTCATTCCACTGGTGATGACCAACGCTATCTTCCGCGGTGCTCCGAAGGTGCTGCAGTCGCCTTCGGGAACGCTCATTGGAAAGATCGATGCTGGCACCGAAACCTGGATTCAGAACGCCGGGTTCGTGTGGTTGGTGTTTCTGATCCCGCTGGCCTTTCTCGGTTGGTTCGGGTTGAACAACATCCGCACCGAGCACGTCTCGCCCAATATCGGTAGTACCGGAGCCGCGTTCGGACGAATCATGGGCCTGCTGGCCGTCGCCGCCATCCCCGCAGCGGCAGGGTTGTTCATTATCCTTCCCGACCCCACGGGACTGGGTGCACCGTCGTGGGCCAAATGGCCGGTCATCGCTGCGGTACTGGCCGTCACCGTGTTCCTGCTTAAGCAGGTGCCGGGCGAGATCAAGACAAGCCTCGAGCGCCAGTACAAGATTTTCGACAACAAACACACCTGGATCATGAGCATCATTTACACGATGACCTTCGGTAGCTTCATTGGCTACTCGGCAGGTTTCGCCTTGGCCATCAAGGTGGTATTCGGATTCAAACACATCGATGTCGACGGCGTTCTCACCCACGACACTGCGAATCCAGATGGCCCATCGGCGCTCACCTTCGCCTGGATGGGCCCCTTTAT
Organism: uncultured bacterium; assembly: GCA_965524675.1. Classification (GTDB taxonomy): domain Bacteria; phylum Actinomycetota; class Acidimicrobiia; order Acidimicrobiales; family SHLQ01; genus CALLQB01. The sequence continues at coordinate 1,042 of CBERPN010000177.1, read as the reverse complement.
CGGCGCGTTCATCCGTCCGGTCGGTGGTTGGATCGCCGACAAGGTGGGTGGTGCCCGCGTTACCCATTGGGTGTCGATTGTGATGGCGACCAGCGCGCTAGGAGTGGCATACTTCTTGCGTGAGGCCTACCAATCGGCAACCCCCGAAGACTTCTTCGTGCCGTTCTTCTTGTTGTTCTTGGTGCTGTTCGCAGCTAGCGGAATCGGCAACGGTTCGACGTTCCGCACGATTGCGGTGGTGTTCGACAAGGAGCAGGCTGGCCCGGTTCTGGGCTGGACCTCAGCGGTCGCCGCTTACGGAGCATTCATCGTGCCCCAAGAGTTTGGTGCCCAGATCAAGAACGCCACCCCCGAGTACGCGCTAATCGCCTTCGCGATCTTCTACATCATCTGCCTGGGCATTAATTGGTGGTACTACCTAGGCCCCAAGGCCGAATACCAAAACCCCTAGGGATCAATGCGTCCCTAATTCGAGATCGACAGGAACACTATTGGGATCGACCTACAACTTGTAAGAAGTTCCGCAAGAGGGCATGACCGTGTTCGGTTTTGATGCTCTCGGGGTGAAACTGAACCCCGAACACCGGACGACTGACGTGTTCGATGGCCATTATTTCGCCGTCGGCAGCCCACGCGTTCGCGACTAGGTTTCTGGGCATGGTGGAGCGATTCACCGCCAGCGAGTGGTACCGGACCACATCGAAGTCGGCTGGTAAACCTTCAAACAACGCGCCGCCGGAGTTGTTGATGGAGCTGGTCTTGCCATGGCGAATTTCTTTGGCAGCACCAATGCTCGCTCCCATGGCCTGCCCAATGCATTGGTGTCCGAGACATACACCCAATATCGGCAGCCGACTAGGTGCTCGCCGGATCAATTCAACACAGATTCCCGCCTCGTTCGGAGTGCACGGCCCGGGCGACAAGATGATGCCGTCAGCACCAGATGACAGTGCCGAGTCAACATCGATCCGATCGTTTCGTATAGTGCGAGTTCGGACCCCGATTTCTTCTATGTACTGAACCAGATTCCAGGTAAAGCTGT
>CBERPN010000176.1:0-8882 GCA_965524675.1 uncultured bacterium | reverse complement strand
ATACCTTGCAGCTCGGTGGAGATTTCGTTGTTGGTTCCGATCGCACACTGGTCTATGGCTTCTGGGGGGAAGGTCCTGACGACCGGCCCGACGTAAGCGAACTAATCGACGCCATAAGCCAAATGGAGAAGAGTTGATGAACCGCCATGTCACCGGCTGGCTGTTCGTCGCAATGCAAGGTGTTCTACTCGTCGCGCTGATCCTGCTGCCAGGTCGTGACGATTGGCCAACACCTGGCTGGTTGACCAGCTTTGGTTACGCCTTGATCTTGGGCGGTCTGGCGATCATCGTCATCGCGTCGCTACGGCTCGGATCGTCGCTTACGCCGACACCTGTGCCCACCAGCCGGGGCCAATTGACCACGTCTGGGTTCTACCGCTATGTTCGCCACCCGATCTACACCGGCGTGCTTGCAATCGTCACCGGAATGACCATCAGGTCGGGAAGCCTTATCGGCCTCGCCATCGGGGTTGCCGCCTTCGTCTTCTTCAACAGCAAGGCCGAATGGGAAGAGGCTCGCCTAGCCGAGCGCTACCCGGGTTACGAGGCCTATGCCTCGACAACCCCACGGTTCGTACCACAACCCTGGAAAGGCTAGCGGGCTCTACCGATTCGGTTTTACTGCGCTTGTGATCGATTCGAGCATTCGGGCTCGATCCGGCTCGGTGAGCTCTGGGCGACCGTGGTCGCGGGCTAGGTTCACAACGTCGCGAGTTTCGCTGAGCACGGTCTCACAGTGTTCGCAGCTGGCCAAGTGTTCGAGCGCAGCCGATTCTTCGTCGGGGCTCAACTCGCCCTCCATGAACTCGGTCAACCGTTCAGCAAGATCAGAACAACGCATTAGCGCACCCCTTCTGCAGCTACTAGTTGGCGAAGCGAGGCCCGACCTCGGTGTACCCGCATCTTTGCCGCCGACAGGCCGATTTCGAGCACGTCGGCCACCTCACGCATCGCCAATTGCTCGACGTCTCGAAGAACCACGGCCAACCTCTCGTCGGGATCCATTCGGGTGAAGGCCTCGTCGAGGATTCTCGCGACATCCGACGCGACGGCTGCCTCGGCTGGGCAGGCCTTAACCATTTCAACCTCGGGGATATCGGCGGGGTCGGTTGGTACCTCCCGTCGAGAGCGCAGCACGCTTATCGCCTCGCGGTAGGCAATCTGTAGCAACCAAGGGCGGGCTCTAGCCGGATTGCGCAACTGATCGAGGCGCGTTATTGCTTTCAAGAAAGTTCGTTGCACCACATCCTCTGCGTCGGACCGGTTCCACAACACTCGGTACCCAACGTTGAAAACCGCATCGAGATTCTCATGAAAGAGAGTCTCGATGCGACCCAGGACAGCGGGCGCATCACGCCTTTGCGCAGCTATGGCCATGTGCATGAAACACTTCGACGGGTGGAGCCATTCCGTACCGCGACAGCTAGGAGCGATTGATCTGCAACGGACCATCGGAGAATAGATAGAAAAGGCATTCTGTACCACCGTCGCATTTGAGTTGATGTGGAACGTTTGCTTCAGTCTCGAGCAGCGACCCAACCGCAAGGGCTTGCTCTTCGTCATCGGTCCCGAGCCTAAGGCTACCGGTCAGCGGCACAAGAGTGAAGCCGTTGCGGTGCGCCATTTGGCCTGTCTCTTGTCCTGCGCCGATGCGAACAATCGTCCCGAACGGACCGGCGTCGATGTCGCCCCACACCAGCGCTGACCCGGAGTACGGGGCAAGGGCAACAAAGTCGAGCTCTGCGGCTGGAATCGATGCGGCCTGCGAACTTCGATCCTGAGTGAGCTCATCGAGCGGGAAGAAATCGAAGCTGGCTGCGGAATGGAAGAAGAACCGGCACTCGGCATCGGGGGTGAGACAGGCTGTGACGTGTTCGTCATCGGCTGGTACCGACCAGAACGAACCTGGCGATAGTGATGGCGGGTTGGCTTCGGTGCCGAACGGGTTGTTCATCTCACCGGCTGTCACGACTGCATAATACGTGCCGCTGTGAGTGTGCGGAGGCGACGCCGCTCCCGCTCCGAAGATTCCGAATGTGCCGTGTGCGCTGGTTCCGAAGTCGCCTTGAGCCGAACCAAAAGTGGCGAACGGGGAAATCTCGGCGAACTCGATGTCTGCCTCGTCAACGATTGTGGCCGAACCTACGGCGACACCATCGAAGCCAACATCGTCATCTGATCCACAGGCCGCAGCGACGACCAGCAGGCCGAGCAGCAGTCCGGGGTAGCGAAGGCGTCGAGACAATGTTTTCGTGAAAGTTCTCATACCGCTGACCGTACGGAGGCCACGCTCGGCCGTACATAGCCAGAGCGCTGGCGATCATGTCCGCGGCTCCATTGGACGGGCGGACATGACTCGTGGTGCTTCGCCCATTGCCGCGGTACGCAGAGCTTCGTACGGTCGTTGCATCCATAACGAAAAAGGAAACGATTCACATGCCGCGGACACCATATGCCACCCCTGGAACCGAAGCAGTCGGCGCCACGCCGGTCTATGAAGGATTGACAGCTCAGATGGGAATGGTCCCCAGGGTGGTGCAATTGCTCGGCCACTCTGCCCCTGCAGCCGCCGGTCTCGCCGGAGTCCTCGACACATTGTTCAACCAACTCACCGTCGATCCGAAACTACGCGAACTCGCCTACCTGGTCGCGGCCAAAACCAATGAATGCCCCTACTGCACAGGCCACCACACGATGTTTGCTTCCCAGGCGGGTTGGTCGGACGAAGAGATTGGTCGTATTAGGCCCGGGGCGGGCGACGATCCGTCATTTGGCAGCCGTGAACGAGCCGTCGCTCGCTTCGCCGAGGAGGCGACCCGCAACGTAGTCGCCAGCGACGAAGCTGTGACCGCCATGACCGAGCAGCTCTCGGCCGCCGAACTATCCGACATTGCCTTCACGGTGGCTGCGGCCAATCTCGTGCAACGGGTGGGTAAGAATCTCGGTGCAGAACTCGAGTTCTAGGAGCCTGCTCCAACATTCGGGAATTGAGTATGTCGAGCAGTGGGTTAGGAGCCTTGTGACGGTCATTACTACACCTCGCACCGATGTCATCACCGACGTGCTCCGATCGATCAGGCTTCAAGGCACTCTTTACTTTGAGGCTCAACTCACCGCACCCTGGGGAATTCACATCGCCGATACTGGCTTTGCCAACTTTCACCAGGTCACCGAGGGTTCGTGTTTCTTGGCGGTCGATAGCGGGCCGTGGGTCGAGCTACGAGAGGGCGAAACGGTCGTTCTCCCGCAGGGCTCGACCCATTCACTCTGCAATGAGCCCGGCGACGGAGTTATCGATGGCCAGCTTCTATTCGATCGTGTCGATGACGATGGGGTAGCCCGCCTTGGGGGGCAGGGCTCGGGAACCACGCTTATCTGCGGGCACTTTTCCTACGACCGCGAACTCAGTCATCCACTTCTTCAAGCCTTGCCGCCGGTCATCCGCGGCGATGGGCGTCAACAGCCCGGCTGGACCAACCTGGCGCAGATAGCGGTCGCTCGGTCGAAGGGTCTCGCTCCGGGAGCGCAAGCCTTAACCGACCGACTCGCCGAGGTGCTACTAATCGAGCTACTGAGCGAACTCGACAACGAGCAATCGGGATTTATTGCAGCGCTTGCCGACCCGACCGTAGCCGCAGCTCTGCACGCCATTCACAGCGACCCAGCGCGTGACTGGACGGTGTCAAGCCTTGCCGGACACGTTGCGGCATCACGCTCGACCCTCGCCAGCCGGTTTACCGAGCTAATCGGAGAATCGCCGATTCGCTACCTGACCCTGTGGCGGATGCACCAGGGAGCGCGGCTTCTTCGCGAGACCACCCTGCCCGCGGCACGCATTGCCGAACTCGTCGGGTACAGCACGCCATTTTCCTTCACGAAGGCATTCGTGCGCGAACTGGGTGTCCCGCCAACGACATACAGAGCAGGGTCCCACGAGCACCAAGACGCGCTCAGGTAGTTGCGAAACGGTGCCTATGGTCGGGGCCATGACTCGCATTGCTTCCCTGCTCGTAGTGATTTTGTTGGCGTCGGCATGCGCTAGCGACGATTCGACGAGCACCGAATCAAATAGCTCCGAGTCAGACCCGACGACAAGCGCCGACGACGGCGAATCGACGGCCACCGATCTTGGCTCCCATCCCGAACCATCATTCACGGCTGGCGAACGAACGTTTGGCGAGGTGACAATCGATGACACGCCCATGGAGTACATCACTATCGTCCCCGATGGATTTCGAACGGGCGACTCGGCTCCGGTGCTACTCGCCCTGCCTCCGGGAGGCCAAGGTATCGAACAGACGACTTCAATAATGCGTGACGTCTACCAAACCGAGGCGCTCGCCCGCGGCTGGGTCGTGGTCAGCCCCGCCGCCCCAGACGGCGAACTGTTCTTTCAAGGCTCGGAGAAACTGATTCCGGGGTTCATAGACTTTATCGAGTCGTGGGTTAGCCCCGAAGGTGGTGGAGTCCATTTGGCAGGGGTGAGCAACGGTGGCATCAGCTCGTTTCGAATCGCCACACTCCATCCCGAGCGATTCCGTTCTCTGACGGCCTTCCCTGGTTTTCCATCGTCGGCAGACGATGTTCTCGCCCTCGAAGAACTGGTGGCTATTCCCGTGCACCTCTTCGTTGGTGATGGTGATGTCAGCTGGATCGCTCCAATGCAGTCCGCAGCCAATCGCCTAACCGACCTAGGTGGCGACGTCACCTACGAGGTGTTCCCCAACGAAGGTCACATAATCGGAGCGCTGTCGGATGGCGTGCGAATCTTCGATGAGTTAGACGCTGCCCGCTGAACTCCAGTTGCATCGCCGTCGCGGCCAACCTACGGTCGATGGCGGTGCAACTTCAAGGAAATGATGCTGGGTTCCCGGATGTAGTCGTGGTGTCACACTTCCACTGGGATCGCGAGTGGTATCGCACGATGCAGGGCTTTCGAGCCCGCTTGGTGGATGCCATCGATCAGGTCCTCGACTTAGCTGGCGATGAAACTGGCTTTCGGTTTCTACTCGATGGCCAAACGGTGGTCCTAGATGACTATCTAACCGTACGACCGGGTCGGCGCCGTGAACTCCTCGACTACATCAGTGACGGTCGGCTCGCGATCGGGCCATGGTTCGTCCAACCCGATTCGTTGTTGCCCTCAGGCGAGTCCCACGTCCGCAACCTTCTCGAGGGCCGACGCGCTGGCCTCGAGTACGGCGCCCTATCCAAGGTCGCCTATGTTCCAGATTCGTTTGGCCATCCGGCTCAGTTCCCCCAACTATTCGCTGGCTTTGGGCTAACCGGTTTCGTTCATTGGCGCGGCAACGGCGACGAACTCGATGAACTTGGACCACGTTGGCTGTGGTTGAGTCCCGACGGAACGACTATGCCGGTACTGCACCTCACCGATGGATACTTCGCCGCCTCACGCCCGCCGGACGACCATGACGAGGCTGTCGAAGGGCTAGCGAAACTGGCTCGACGCCTCGCAGACGCGGGTGAGAGTCCCGTGATCCTCATGAACGGGTTCGATCACACCCGGCCCGACGCCGGAATCTCAGACCTCGTCGAGTCGTTGAGCGGCGAGCTCGGATCCAAAGTTGTCCGCGGCACGCTCGACGACGCCGTCGAGCGACTCACCGGGGTCGACCAGTTGCAGAGCTTCAGCGGAGAACTGGTCGGGGGTAGGGTCGCCAACCTACTGCCCGGGGTTTGGTCGACGCGGATGAACCTGAAGATCCGCAACCGGCGAATCGAAGGACTTCTTCAGTCGTGGGTGGAACCGTGGTCGACGCTCGCAAGGCTGTCAGGGGCTAGCGATGAAAGCCCAGCGATTCGCGAAGCCTGGCGCTCGTTGCTGTTGAATCAGGCTCACGACTCGATCTGTGGCTGCTCGATCGATTCGGTCCACGAGCGCATGCTGAGCCGTTACGACGACGCCGAAGGACTAGCGACAGAGACCCTCGATCGGGTTCTCCAGCGTCTGGCGGGACGCAACGCCGATCGCGATGTTCCGTCGGTAGACGACCTTGAGATCGCTGTGTTCAACGCGACGGGCCATACGGCCGACGCGGTGGTCACCGTGCCGCTCGACGCACATCCGGCGTTCACGATTCATCTAGGTGTGCCTGCGGTCCATTCCCTTGTCGAGTCCAGCGATCTCGGATTCAGCATTGCTGACACGCCTGTGCGAGTCATCGCATCGCAGGACTCGGCGCGAGTCCGCTGGTTTCCTGGCCAAGATGTCGTCGACGTTCAGTTCGTGGCCAACGACATTCCAGCATTCGGGTATAAGCGATTCCGCCTCACACCCTCCGAGCCAGCACCCGACATCGTTGACGACGGTCGCGAGCTATTGGTTGGCGATGTGGCTGTCACGGTTGCCCAAGACGGAACGCTTACCGTCGCGACGCCCAACGGACATTGGTCGGGACTCTTCGGGGTGCAAGACATCGGCGATCGAGGTGACAGTTACGATTTCGAACCGGTCGGCGAACCCATAATTCCGGAACCCGTCTCGGTCGAGGTGGTGCGACGGCGCCATGCAGCGGGTATTCAGGAACTAACCGTTCGACGGGTCTTTCACATCCCGGCCAGCCTTACCGCCGATCGCACCAGCCGTTCTACCGACACCACTGACGTAACGGTCGACATCACGATCGTCCTGGCCGAGGTAGTCCCATCGATCCAGTGCATCGCAACGATCGACAACAATGCGCGCGACCACCGGCTTCGGCTCATGTTCCCAACCAACAGATCGACCACAAGCTTCAAGGCAGCTACCACCTTCGATGTCGCCATTAGTTCGACCAGACCCCCCGATTCCGCCAATTGGGTCCACCCTGCCCCAACGACCTTCTGTCACCAGGGCTATGTTTCGGCCAACGGTCTGAGTGTGCTTGCGCCCGGACTACCCGAAGCCGAAGTAACACCCGATGGTCTAATACTGCTCACGCTGTTGAGATCGGTTGGATGGTTAGCTCGATACGATCTCGCTTCTCGCCCCATGCCCGCCGGACCCGCCATGGAGGCAGCCGGTGCTCAATGCCTTGGCCGCCTACAAACCGAGATCACGCTGCTCGACACCAGCGATCCTAGAGCGATCCAAAGAGCAACCATTGGCCTGCGCGGCGTGGTTGCTGGTCCTGAGCCGATGCTAGAAGCGGACAAGTCATTGCTGGCAGTCTCCAACGATGCGATCGTTATCAGCGCGCTCAAGCCAGCTGACGATGGCGAGGGGATCATCTTGCGCTTACTCAATCCGACCGACGACCAACTCGATGCAGACGTATCGCTTGGATTTGAGCCAGCCGAAGTGTGGTTAGCAAGACTCGACGAGACCGCTATCGAAATGGTCCCCCTCGACAATCATGGGTTTAGGACACAGGTCGAGCCACATGCCCTGATCACCTACCGGCTTCGCTAGAAGGCTAAGTCCCAACTCCAACCGTTCTGGTCGGGCAGATGGCCCCTATAGGGGCCGCTAGCCCGACCAGTTCGTTGTATGCGCACCTACCACTCGACTTGAAGTTGGGCCGGTCCTCGAAATGACACGTTCGGGTTGAAGTCGAGCTCCTGCCCGGCTGTGAGTTCGAGGTTTGGAAATCGGGCTACCAGCTCCTCTAGCACGGTGACCATCTCGAGTTTGGCGAGGGTGGCGCCAAGGCAATAGTGCTTGCCAAAGCCAAAGGAAAGATGCCGATTGGCGTTGTCGCGTCCAATATCGAACCGCTGCGGTTCGGGGAACAAATCTGGGTCGTGGTTTGCTCCGGCCAAGCTCAAGAACAGGCGGGCACCTTCGGGAAGTTCGACACCGCCCAGCAACACCGGCTTGGTGGTTACCCTGCGCCAGGTGATGACCGAGGAGTCGTGCCTCAGTCCCTCGTCGACCGCTGCGCCGATCAGCGCTGGATCATTGGCGATCGCGGCGTAGGCGCCGTCGGTTTCCAACAGCCTCCGGACCGTATTGGCAAGCAGGTTCGTCGTAGTCTCATGTCCGGCGAAGCTGAGTCCGTAGACGATGTGAACAATCTCGGCCACAGAAATAGCTTCGGAATCTTCGTGGTGTACTCCTAGCAGATCGCTAGTGAAGTCATCGCCTGGATCTTTGATTCGGTTCTGGATGTGGTCCTCGCAGTACCGGTAGTAGTCGACCATGTCTTGGGCTATCACCATCTGCTCGGCCTCGGTCGGGCGGCCCCAGCTAAAGGCCATACGATCTCCGCACCAGCCTTTGAGCATCTCGGTATCGTAAGGCGGAAACCCCAGGAGCGCGAAAATGATCGCCGCTGGCAACGGAAAGGCGAGCGATGCCACGAGATCGGCGGGCGAACCGGTAGCCACCATTGCTTCGAGGTAGTCCTTAGCGGTCCGACGAATCAGCGGTTCCATGCTGCGCAGCCGGCCGGGGCTAAATCCGACCATCGTGGCGCGACGGGTTCTGATGTGCTCGGGGCCATCAAGGTTCGAGAGCGTCTTGATCGGCCGGAAGCCCTCGGCCAGGATCGCCAGCGCCTTGGGAGACAGCGGCAAGATCGGATCCTGGGCCAATACCGCCGAGAAGGTGTGAGGCTCTCGAAATACTGCGTCGACATCGGCGTGTCGTGTCAGCAACCAGTAGTCGAGTTCTTCGACGTAGTGAATCGGCTCGTCGTGGCGCAGGGTACGAAGAACCTCGTAAGGGTCGGCCAGGTACGCCATGCCAAAGGGATCAAAGGTCGCGGTGGCGGTCATGAAAGCAGTCTCGCCGACAGAACCGCTCGCTGCCAGCGCACGGCGAGGATTCGACTTAGGGCGGGCCAGCCTCGGCCACACCTGGTGGAAACATGTTTCGACAAGAGTTCCGCGAACGTAGTCGCCAAAGAACAAGGTGGTAGGCGGCGAAGTCCCAGCAGGGA
>CBERPN010000175.1:0-8987 GCA_965524675.1 uncultured bacterium | reverse complement strand
CATGACGATGAAGTAGGTGCCGCGTTCCTCGCCCCAATCGTAGATCGCGACGATGTTGGGGTGGCTTAGGTTTGCGGCCGCTTGGGCTTCATGGCGGAACCTGTCGACAAACGATTCGTCGGCAGCGAACGAAGAGAACAACACCTTGATCGCCACTGGCCGGTCGAGTAGTTGATCGCGCGCGAGAAACACGTCGGCTGTGCCGCCGCGCGCGAGTTGACGATGGAGTTCATACCTACCGTTGAATACGGTCGGCCCACTTTCTGGCATAGGGCGTCAGTCTAGTAACCCAAAAGCCAACTGACGGTGTCAGACACGTCCCTAACAAAAGCGTCTCTAATCGAGCGTTCCGTCAACATTAGGGATGCCGTGATTAGGGACACCGTCAGTTTTGGAGTTCGACGAACTTGTCTATTAAGGCTTTTGCTACCGGGGCGGCCGCTACGCCACCGGTTTGTTGGCCGATTTCTGGGTCGACCTCGATTATCACCGCAATGGCAAGATCTGACTTCTCGCCGGGCCGACCAACGAAGCTGATGATCCACGCGTGGGTGGCTTCGATCGATTGTGCCAACTGAGCGGTGCCCGTCTTGCCGCCTACTTCCCAGCCGGGGGTCTGCAAACGTTTCGCGGTCCCACTTTCGACGACGTTAACCATTGCCTCGCGCATGAGTTCTGCGGTGCCTCGGCCAAGGGGAATGTCAAACAATTTGTCGTCGTTAGTTTCTATAACGTTGCCGTCGACATCGCGAATCTCGGTGACAAGTTTGGGTGCCATTAGCCTGCCACCATTGCCCACGGTCGCGGCCACCATGGCCATCTGAAGCGGGGTCGCTTTGGTTTCGAACTGGCCGATGGCGGCTTGCGCAAACGCTGGAGTGTTGTCGAAGACGTCGTAGTCGCGACCAGCGGCGGTCGTGTTGGTCCGGTTGAACGGTCCGTAGTCGGTGGCGAAGTTAGATTTTGCCACCGCTGGCAAGTCGAGGGGAGGCTTCCTGTTAAACCCGAAGCGTTCGGCCACATCGGCAAGGGTGTCGGGGCCGATTTCCTCCACAGCCATTTGCGCAATCGCACTATTGCACGACCGACGTATGGCTTCAAACAGATCTCCACCGCAGCTACTGCCGCCAAAATTGCCGATGCCGGAGGTCGTTAGTGGAGGGGTGTAGGACGTAACGACCGGGTACACCGGCGAGGTGGCGGTGACGTTGCCCGATTCCAGGGCGGCCGAAGCGGTTACCACCTTGAAGGTGGAACCCGGGAAGTATGTCTCGCGGTATGCCTTGGGAATGAGCGGGCTCGGGTTGAGTGCGTTGTGAAAAAGCCAGGCGGCCCGCGATGTATCCTGGTCGATCGAGCTGAGAAGGTTTGGGTCATAGCTGGGCCAGCTCCAGAGGGCCACAACATTTCCGGTGCTCGGCTCGATCGCGACCACCGAGCCACGGCGGTCGCCGAGCGCATCGCGGGCGGTCTGTTGAAGTTCGTGATTCAGACTCGTGATGAGATGGCCGGTGTTGTCGTGATCGACGAATAGGTCAGAGATGCTGCCAAACTCCTGCTCGGTGGTCTTGCCCGCAAGTTCATCGGTGTAGATTTTCTCCAGTCCCTCGGCTCCGAAGTTGAACGAGAAGAAGCCAGTCGTGTGCGCGTAGAGGTGCTCTTCGGGGTAGACGCGTTGGCGACGGAACTGGCCTTCGTCGAGTTCTTCAGAGAACGCGATGAGCACCCCATCGGCTGTGCTGATCGAGCCTCGGCGTTGCCCGTAGTCTCGCACGATCGGCCGGGTGTTGTTCGGGTCGTCGACCAATCGTTCGGCGCCAAAGACTTGCAGCCGGTTGAGTTGTGCGAACAGCAGCACATACAACACCATGAGCCCGGCACCGAAGCGTCGGATCTGGCGGTTCATGCGGGCATCTGACTGGGCGCGATTTGGTCGGGCTGGTCGGCACGCTCGGCGCGCACTCTCTCGCGTTTGGCGGTCTCATCTGAGATTCGCATCAGCAAGGCGAGCAGTATGTAGTTCGACAGCAGCGACGATCCGCCGTAGGAGACAAACGGCAGGGTGATTCCGGTGAGCGGTACCAACCGGGTTACGCCACCGATGATGATGAAGGTCTGCATGCCGAGCAATCCGGTGAGCCCCACTGCCAAAAGCTTGTCGAACGGCGCTTCGGCGCGGGTCGCAACCCGCAATCCCGAGCCGATCATCAGCAGATAGCAGAGCAGGATAGCGGTGGCGCCGACCAACCCGAGTTCCTCGCCGATCGCCGCGAAGATGAAGTCGGTTTCGACTTCAGGGATGCGTTCGGGGTCACCCAACCCCAGTCCGGTACCGGTAATGCCCCCGGTGGCGAATGCGAACATCGACTGAAGAACCTGAAAGCCGGAACCCGACGCGTCTGCCCAGGGGTCGATCCAGATATCGACTCGGTCCTGCACATGGCTGAACTGCGTCCAAGCCAGAAAGGCGCCGACCGCGAAGAGAACGAACGAGGTGAGCAAGTAGGCAACGCGATCTGTGGCCACCCAGACCATTACTGCGAACAGGGCGAAGAAGAGTAGCGACGACCCAAGGTCTTTCTCGGCCACCATCACAACGATCGACGCACCCCATGCCAACAACAGTGGCCCAATATGGCGAACCTCAGGGATGTGAAGAGGACCAATTCGAGTGGTTGCTATTTGCAACAGCTCTCGCTTCTCGACGAGATACGAAGCAAAGAAGATCGCTAAGGCAATCTTGGCGAACTCACCGGGCTGGAAATTGATGGGGCCGATACTCGCCCAGATTCGAGCACCGTTGATCTGGCGGCCGATACCGGGAACCAGCGGTGTCAGCAGCAGCGAGATTCCGGCGACGGCAAAGGAATAGCGGTACTGGTCGAGCACTCGAGAGTTGCGAACGAGAAGCAGCGTTCCGACATAGGCAGCAATACCCAGCGCTGTCCATGTGGCTTGAAGACCGGGCAGGTCGCTTGGCACGTTTCGCTCACCGGCGAGGCGAACTATGAACACATATCCAATGCCATTTAGCAGTGCAGCCAATGGCAGCAGTAGCCCGTCCGCTTCGGGCGCCAGCCATCGGGTTGCAACATGTGCACCGACCAGCAAGGCCAGGATTATTCCGAGGAACGGCCCCAGGTTGGCTGGGATAGATGCGTTGCGACCCAGGCTCGCCAATGTGTACGCACCGGCGATAATCACCGAACCTAGGACGATTAACCCAAGTTCGGTGGTTCGACGTACCCGACCCATTAGTGAGTAGGGCCGTTCGGGTTGCCTTTCTGACGCCGGAACATCCGACGGAGCGAGAACTTTTCTGGCGGAGCCGCCGGTTGGTCCGGTTCGGGTGTGGTCGAAGCCTCGGTCTTGGGCAACTCATCGCCGCTGTCGTCGGCTACCTCGGTGGATGCGTCGTCAGCTTCTTCGTCGTTGTCGTTGGCCGCTGGTTCCTCGGTGGATTCGGCCGAGGCGGGGTCGACCACGTCGACGATCATTACCGTGATGTTGTCGCGACCGCCATGTGCATTGGCCTGGGCGACGAGCTCGGCGGCAGCATTGTCCACGTTCGAGTAGCTGCGCAGAATTTCGGCTATGTCGTCTTCAGATACCTCGTTGAACAGGCCGTCGCTACAAAGCAGGTAGCGGTCGCCCGGAATCGGCTGGTGAACCCATGAATCGACCCGCAAATCCTGTTCGATACCCAAGGCACGGGTGAGGATGTTCTTCTGTGGGTGATGTTCGGCTTGGTCGGCTCGCAGCATGCCGTCGCGCACCAAGTCGGCGACGAGGCTGTGGTCGTCGGTGAGTTGGGATAGTTCGTCGCCCGAGAGTCGGTAGGCCCGAGAATCGCCGACGTTTACGAGTGCGAGTTGTTGGACGTCGGCTTCAATGAACGATGCCAATGCGACGACCGTGGTGCCCATGCCCGCTAGCTCTGGTTCGGAATCGGCTCGCTTAAGGATCGACTTGTTGGCGGCCTTCACCGCTTCGACTAGATCGTCTACCCCAGCCATGCGAATCATGTCGGCGATAGAGGCGACTGCAATGGCGGAGGCAATATCGCCAGCGGCGTGACCACCCATCCCGTCGGCGACCACGAACACATCAGGGGTCAAGAAAGCCGCGTCTTGGTTGACCTCTCGCAGCATGCCCACGTGGGTTGATTCTGCTGCTCGAAAAACCAGATGCTCGTAATCTGTCGCCATCAGCCTAGCTCCAACACTGTGCTACCCACTTGAACGCGATCGCCAGGGTTCACAGGGGTAGGAGCCGATACTTTGTTTCTGTTGAGATAGGTACCGTTGGTCGAGCCGAGGTCTTCGACAAAGTATCGCCCCTCGCGATTGAACACTCGGGTGTGGAGCTGCGACACATAGGTATCGTCGAGCGTTATCTGACAGCTTGCTGACCGGCCGATGACGATCTCGTCGCCTAATTCGAAACTCGTACCAGCGATTTCCGGTGGTTCGACCATCATGAGCCGAGAGCCATGCGCCGAACCACGCGCTGCGGTTCGCCGCGAACTCACAACCCCTGCCAACGGGCGGGAGCGTTTCTCGGCTCGCTGTGGTTTGGTGGGCTGGTTGGGCCGCGGACCGCGAACTTCGCTCCAAACAGCTTGGAGCACACGTAAGAAGTAGAGGTACAGCAAAACCAACAAGAACAGTTTGAGTACCGTCAGCAACTGTTCGGACATGGTTACGAGAGCCTACCGGTGTGAGCGCATCGCGACTGTTCGCGACATCACTCAGGTTGCGTGTTGGCGCTGACACTTCGTTTCTTCCTTGGGGACTTCGCGGCAGATAGCTCAGGAAGCAGCAAACTCGATTGGCGTACTGCCAAAGATCACCACGTCGCCATCGGTCAGTTCGTACTCGCCGATTCGGTTGCCATCTACCTTTGTGCCATTGGTTGAGCCGAGGTCGATCACCTTGAATCTGGTTCCGTCCGGATGAATCTCGGCGTGATTGCGACTCACGTTCGGGTCGTTGAGGGTGATGGTGCAGTCGGGCAGGCGTCCGACCGTCACGACGAAGTCGCCAAGCAACACACGCTCGCCGGTCGGCAAGATGAGCGACCCAGCCCCACCGCCACCTTCGCCCTGGAGCATCTGCGAGACGATTCGAAACGACGATTCGCGCTGCGCCTCATCGCTCAGCAACGTCACTTCGAGCGGCCCCATGAAGTGGTAGCTCTCGTCGCGGGCGTGTTCGCGACCTGCGAGCGTAAGCTCCCGAGTCATAGAATCGGCGATGCCCTCGAACTCTTGGTGGTCCGAGAGCGAGAGATGCACCACGAAATTGTTGGGTACGACCGTCTCGCCTTTGACCCCAACCGAGCGGCCGTGATCCATCTCGCGGATCAGCCGTCGTGAGATCTCGACCGGCCGGATTCGGCTTTTGAACACGCGCGCGAACAGGCCTTCGACCATTCCTTCGAGCCGTTGCTCGATATCTTTCATCACCATTGGTCTTCAACCTCGCCGATTCTTTTCACCGGATCAATATGACCGAGACACTAGCGGTACATGCACAATCATTTCCCGGCATGGCAGAACGCTTTGACCCGGTGCCGCACTTAACGGTGTTGGAGGTATCGTCATGGCTGCTACTTACTCGCGCGAGTGGCGGAATTGGCAGACGCGCAGGATTCAGGTTCCTGTGCCCGAAAGGGCGTGAGGGTTCAAGTCCCTCCTCGCGCACTACTCATTGTATTTTCGACAACACGTTGGGTACGGCTGGCTGCACGACCGTGAAGTGGGTGTCGCTCGTCTGAACCTTGAGCCCCTCGTCATCTGTTGGCACGATCTCGCGATTACCGGGTGCCACAGTTGGGAAGATATGTCGGTGATCTATCCGCTTGGTTCTGTTGGCAGTCATGCTGGTGGGGCGGGCGGTCGCTCGCAGGTTGTGGTCGTGATTCTGTGCGGTGAAATCAAGTGGTCTCGATTGCGACGCAGATGCTCGGCAGTATGCGCCCGCCAGCCCGCCGCTTCGTCGAGACTGCGCTCCTGATCTGTTCCAAACTGACGTGGTGACATCAGCCAACGAGATCTGGAGCCAACTCTCGATTCCCAGTGCCGTCAGCGGGCAGGTGCACCCGAAACCGGCCATCGAGAGGGCCGAGTCTCGACGAGTCCATAGCCAGGTCTGGGTGCAGACCGGAATCGACGGCCACGAGCCCGGTCGGATGCTCGATCAAGAACATCGGCACGGGATAAGTGAGATCTCCCTTCTCACCCTCAAGAAAGCTACCGAGCGCTGACGTCATCGACCCGGTGGAAAACATGTGGGGTCGAACCGAAGCAGAAGACGACACGTCGCGTAGGCCAGTCATGGGCTGGCCATCGTCATTATATGATTCAGGCCTGTCCAACGACGTAGATGAACATGTTGGTATCGAATGAAATGCTGCCGTCCTCGGCCGTGAGTGGCTCGACGGCTGTGCGAATCGCCTCCTCAACAGCGTCTAGTCCAGCGAGACCGATGGCCATCTGCGTGGGTCCCGCGGCTCTTGTGCCGCGCCAGAACTCGTCCCAGCTTGTGTACTCGAACGGACAGTTGGCCTCGCCCGTTCCCGTGACGCCAATTCCCGCCGAAGTGAAGCCGTCTTCGAGCATGCCGGGCGCAGACAAACGAAAGGGACCACCGGGCTTGGTGCCGGGAGGTGGTTTTGGCATGAATTGACCCAGAGCTTCAAGAACGGGCTTATAGGAGACCGCCTCGGGCGGCCCGAAGAGTCCTGCGACAATGGAACGACCGGGCTTGCACACCCTCGCAAGTTCCCGTAGCGCAGTACCCAAGTCCGCAGCGTATTGCACCGAGTTCGCTGCGAAGACAACATCAAACTCGTCATCACCGAAGGCCAGTTCTTCGATTCCGCCGACCTGGAAATCGATGCCATCGAAGGTCTTGTTGGCGTAGTCGACCAGGCCTTGAGCGGCATCCACCCCGACAACAGTGGCGCCCGTTGCCTTGATCAATGCACACGAGTGCCCTGCACCACAGCCAATGTCGAGGACACGATTGTCGGCGCCGATGCTTGTCGCATCGATCATCGCTCGAAATAGCGGCGAATGATTCGACTCGTGCGAGGCCCAGCCTTCCGGCTCAACTCCCCAGAGCAGGCCCTGAGCTGCTTGTGATGAGATTGTCATGATGATCTCCCTCTCTTTGCGACGGCGGGACGGGTCCCGCCCCACAATGACGTTTGAGTTGAGGTAAGCGTAAGAAGCCACCGCGACGCCGCCTAGTCCTCAGTCTAGACCAGGCCGGTAGCTTTTCTGGACTGCCATCTTTGGGGAATGGCCACCAAGTACCACCAGTACTGCTCGATCTCCCAGGCGATGGAAGTAATCGGCGAACGGTGGACCCTGCTCGTAGTACGCGAGCTGCTGGCCGGGTCGCGCCAGTTCAATGACATCGCCCGCGGTCTCCCTGCCATGTCGCGAAGCATGCTCACAAAGCACCTGCCAACACAAGCATGCGAAGAGCTCCGGCCGGCCTTGCACGTTCTTGGCAACTGGGCGGTCAAGTGGGTCATGCAGGACCCCACCGCTGAGGAGTGCGACGCGAAGCAGCTGATGTGGCGGGCCCATAGCCGCCTTGACACGTCCGTGCTCCCAGCCGGCCGGCGGGCCGTACTCATGTTCCATTCACCGATGGTGGCGAAAGGCTGTGGATCGTGAGCGAGCGACAAGTCACCTCCATCTGCCTTACCGATCAGGGATTCGAGACCGACGCCGTCATCGAGACCGACGCTCTCACCATGCACAAGATCATTCACCAGCGAGAATCCATCCAAGCCGCAGTCAAAGCCGGCCGTCTTCGATTCGAAGGCAAACCCGCAATCACCCGGCGCCTCCCGAAGCTACTGAACATCGAGGCCATAGGCCTCCTAGGCCTACACGCCGATGTACCCGGACCACGCATGTACCGTCCCAGCTCTGGCTCTACCCGCGCCGCCGGCCTCGACTAGCCGTTCGCGACCGCCCGCCAATAACGGCACATCCCGATCGGGAGAGGCGCAGTGCCGATCAAACGCGCTCGGTAATCGCGCCCTCGCACGCTCCAACGCCGGGGACTGTCATATGAATGGTGTAACTGGTCTGGCCTGAAAGGCTGAGCTCCGATGGTCGGGGTCGGCTCGAAAGGACAGATTGATAATGACAGATCAGAATGGCGCTGTGGCGTCGAAGAAGATGAAGCCCGAGTTGAGGTTGCCGTCGCAGGTTGATCCTGCGATCGCGGAGCAGCTCGTCGAGCAGGCCCGCGCTGAGGGGGTCGATTTGGTTGGCCCTGACGGTTTGCTGGGGCAGATCACTAAACAGGTCCTCGAGGCCGGCCTCGAGATCGAGATGGATCAACACCTCGGCTATGAGAAACACGCGGTCGATGGTCGTGACGGTCAGAACTCGCGTAACGGCACGAGATCGAAGACGGTGATCACCGAGGTTGGCCCGGTGAAGATCGAAACGCCCCGCGATCGTGACGGGTCGTTTGAACCCAAGACCGTGAAGAAGCGGCAACGCCGTTTGCATGGTGTCGACTCGATGGTCATCTCGCTCACAGCGAAGGGGCTCACGACTGGCGAAGTCCAGGCTCACCTGGCTGAAACGTATGGGACCGACGTTTCTCGCGAGACGCTGTCGAAGATCACCGACGGTGTGCTGA
Organism: uncultured bacterium; assembly: GCA_965524675.1. GTDB lineage: Bacteria > Actinomycetota > Acidimicrobiia > Acidimicrobiales > SHLQ01 > CALLQB01. The sequence goes on along the minus strand of CBERPN010000175.1, from coordinate 312 downwards.
CCGAGATGTCTGACTGGTTGAACCGGCCTCTCGATCGCGTCTATCCGGTGGTGTTCATCGACGCGATTGTCGTGAAGGTCCGCGACGGGCAGGTCACAAACCGGCCGTTCTACTCCGCTATTGGCGTCACGATCGAAGGCAAACGCGACATCCTCGGTGTGTGGGCTGGGCCTGTTGGCGGTTCTGAGGGCGCCAAATATTGGTTGTCGGTGCTGACCGACATCAAGAACCGTGGTGTCGAGGATGTGTGCATCGTTGTCTGTGACGGCCTGAAAGGTCTCCCGGATGCGATCGAGGCGACGTGGAGGCGGG
>CBERPN010000174.1:0-9034 GCA_965524675.1 uncultured bacterium | reverse complement strand
CAACCATTGGGCGAGTGCGGCGTTGAGGCTGCCGGTTACCGGGTCTTCGGCAGGTTGGCCTCCGGCTCGAAAGAAGGCCCTTACCTCTATCGCTGGCTCGTCGCCGTCATGTTGGCCCACTACTCCGAGCGGGATGGCGCCAACGACGCCAATGTCGTAGCTCTCCACCGCCGAGAAGTTCGGTTCGAGGGCGAGCACGGTATCCGCGTCGGTCAACAGCACAGCCAACCAGCCCGGGCCGTTATCGGCCCATTGGGCGTCGACGATTTCTGAGCGGTCGAGACCCAGCACTAGGCAGACCGGTTCAAGGTCGGCTTCTTCTACCGGACCCGATCGGGTCATCGGTGGGGCGGCGAACGCTAAGCGGCCGCCATAGCGTCGCAACGAGATCAGCCCGGCTTGACACTCCTGGACGATGGTCGTTTCGTCTTTTGGACTTCCTCCGGATTCGAGCCAGGCGTGACAGGTTCCGATCGTCGGATGTCCAGCGAAGGGGAGCTCTACGTCAGGCGTGAAGATACGAACCTTGTAATCGGCGCTCGGGTCGGCGGGCGCGGTGACGAAAGTTGTTTCGCTCAGGTTGGTCCAGTTGGCGAACCGCTGCATCTCGGCCGACGACAAGCCTTCGCCGTCGAGAACGACCGCTACCGGGTTACCGCGGTACGCAACCTTGGTGAACACGTCGACCTGTTTGAATGCTCGCATCGATTGATCCTCTCATGGGCAGCGATGCTTGTCGGCTCGGGCGTAGCTGCAGCAGGATGATCGATGCCATCAGTGTGCCGCCTATGCCGCCTAGTAGCAGGGCCGGGTCGTCGATTGTGATGCCGTAGACAAACCAGATGGCGGCTTCGATCCAGGCCATTGTCCAGGTGGTGGGCGAGACGGCTTCGAGTTGCTTGGAGGTGACCGCCGAGATGGCAGCCGGGCTGAACTGGATTCCGTATGAGAGGCCGATGGCAAGCGCGGCAGCGCTCCATCCGCCGAAAACTAGGAACGGCAGCGGGATGAGCCCGAGCAGGGCGCCCAGCCCGAGCGAGTGAAGAGCTTTGAGTCCAACGATTGCCCGGTATTGCCAGGCGATGACGGAATAGAGCACCAGCCCGGCGATCGAGACGGGAGCGATCCCCCACAGCTGCGAATGCAGGGCGTAGGCGATCCACCAGGCGTTCATGGCAATGCCGACGCCGACCCACACGCCCGATACGCCTTCGACTATGCCGCGGCGATGCAGCCTGACTACTTGGGGAACAATCATGCCCGCACCCATCACATTGGCCACGATCAACAGGACCGGCAAGAACTTTGAAATCATGTCGCTACCTCCGAGCGTGTGTAAGGAGCTAACGCTTAATAGCTCTACACTAGTGTAAGGGTCTAACATGATTTAGCAACCCGTCGCAAGTTGTTTGGGGTAAGGACCCCTCACGAGGTGGGCGAGCGAAGCGAACCCACTCGCCGCGCTCCGTGGGCCCAACGGCCCCGTCGCCGCAGGCGACAAGAGTGGCAGGCAACAGCTTCCGGGCAAACAACTCTGACCTACCTACCAAACCCCTAGACTGGCCTTATGTACGTGGCCGGAGGGCACCAATCGGAGATTCGCCTCACCCTCGAGGTGTCGGTCGAGCTGGTGAACGCACTGCTAGAGGGCGAGGCCGATGTCAGGCAAATCTTGAGCGAGGGAGGATTTAGCCGTTCGATCCAAGCGTCGGAAGCATCGCTTCGCCGGCTAACAACGCGGCTGAAGGCGCTCACCCCACTCATCGTTTCCCTACCCGATCTCGACGTCGAGACAGCGGCCAAGTTGGTGAACGAACAACTCGACGACTTGCCGATCTCGCCTTCGATCATCGATCACGACGGCATTGGGTCACATATCCACTGGACTCCCAGCAACGCTACTTTCGACGACCAAGTGATTTCAGACGTGCTCATGGCATTGGCGCAGGAGCTGTGCGACGACGGAACCTCTCGATTCGGACGCTGCGGAGCAGTCGATTGCGAAAAACTCTTCTACGATCGAACACGTAACCGGTCGCGACGATTTTGTGCCGACCCGCGGTGTGCGAGTAGAACCCATACCGCCGACCACCGAACTCGACAAAAAACTAACTAGCGGAGACGAAATGATCGATAAGACCAACTTCTATATCAACGGCCAATGGGTGACTCCCGAGGGCGCTGGCACCCTCGCTGTAATCAACCCGGCCACCGAAGCCGCCTACGCCCAGATTTCGCTCGGTACCGCAACCCACGCCGACCAAGCCGTGATGGCGGCGCGCTCAGCGTTCGCGTCGTGGAGCCAAACCAGCAAGGAAGAGCGGCGCGATCTGTTGGCCGCTCTGGTCGATATTTACAAGAGTCGGGCAGGTGAGATGGCGGAGGCGATCTCGACCGAGATGGGTGCTCCGATGTCGCTAGCCACACGGGCTCAGGCAGGTTCGGGAATCGGGCATCTGCTTTCGTTTGTCTCGGTGCTCGAGAACTTCGAGTTCACCGAGATCCCCGACCCCGATGCCCCCGAACATCAACTGGTAAAGGAACCGTCCGGTGTGGCGGTGTTGATCACGCCTTGGAACTGGCCGATGAACCAGGTGACCCTCAAGGTTGGAGCCGCGCTCGCGGCGGGTTGCACGATGGTGCTCAAACCGTCCGAGATCGCCCCGATGTCATCGATGCTGTTCGCCGAGTTCGTCGACGCGGCCGGTATTCCACCAGGCGTGTTCAACCTGGTCAATGGCGAAGGCGCCGGTGTCGGCGCAGCATTAACCGAACACCCCGAGGTCGACGTCATTTCCTTCACCGGCTCTACTAGAGCAGGGCGCATAATCTCAAAGGTGGCGGCCGAGAACATCACCCGTATCTCGCTCGAGTTGGGTGGTAAGTCTCCCAACATCGTCTTCGCTGACAGCGATGTTGAGAAGGCGGTCAAGACGGGAGTGCACGCCGTCATGATGAACACCGGCCAGTCATGTAACGCTCCCACCCGCATGCTCGTCGAGCGCAGCATCTATGACCAAGCGGTCGAGATTGCCAAGGCCACCGCCGAGGCCACCGAGGTGGGCGACCCCACCCAAGAGGGCCGCCATATCGGCCCGCTCTCCTCCGAGGTGCAATTCGACAAGGTGCAAGCGCTTATCCAAGAGGGCATCGACGAGGGCGCAACCTTGGTGGCCGGAGGCACCGGCCGACCCGACGGTATCGACACCGGGTTCTTCGCCAAGCCCACCGTGTTCGCCGACGCCAACAACGACATGACCATCGCCCGTGAGGAAATCTTTGGTCCGGTGTTGACCATGATTCCTTTCGATAGCGAAGACGAAGCGGTCAAGATCGCTAACGACACCCCCTATGGCCTTGCCGCCTATCTACAGACCGGCGATGCCGACAAGGCTCGCCGGGTAACCTCGCAGCTTCGTGCCGGAATGGTGCAACTAAACGGCGCCAACCGCGCTCCGGGAGCGCCATTTGGCGGCTACAAGCAGTCGGGAATCGGCCGCGAAGGCGGCTCGCTTGGCATCGACGAGTTCCTAGAGGTCAAAGCTGTCAGCGGAATGCCCACCGGCTGATTCGTTTGAGCTAGTCGGGGTCGATCACTCCGGCTAGCTCAAGAATCCTGGTCGGTGGCAGGTATTGCTCGGTGATGCGCGCCCCACGGCTTGCCAAGGCATCTTCGATTGCGTTGGTGAGCGCGGCTGGTGCGCCGATCATGCCGCCTTCACCAACCCCACGAAAGTCGTTCTCGCCCGGGGTCAGCGTTTCCATGTGGTGAATTTCGATATCGGGAATCTCCATGGCTGTGGGGATTAGATAGTCCATGTAGGTAGTCGTCAGCAGGTTGGCATCATCGTCGTACACGCTCGCCTCGTACAGCACTGCACCTATGCCTTGTGCCACTCCACCTCTAACCTGCCCGTCGACGATTGCGGGGTTGATGATGGGGCCACAATCCTCGACTACTACGTAGCGGGGGATCTTCACCATGCCGGTTTCGAGATCGACTTCGACGATGCAAGCGTGGGTGGCGCACGACCAGCCGCCGTCGCCTTTGCCCTTGTAGTTCACAGTTGCTGTGAATGCTTCGGCATCGTCGGCGGCCCGATCGCCCGCCTGAGAGCGGGCGACCTCGGCCATGGTGAGGCCGCGAGACGGCACGCCGGCGACGTGAATGTTGCCGTTAGTGATCTCGATGTCTTCGACCGATGCCTCGAGCAGGTCGGCCGCTTTTTCGACGATTAGGCGTCGAACTTCACGCGATCCGTACTTCACCGATCCGCCACCGATAGGCCCGCCGCGACTGCCGCCGGTGCCGAGGAAGCTGAAGTTGGTTCGTTCGGTGTCACCCCAGATCAGTTGGATGTCTTCGATTGCTACGCCGAGTTCGTCGGCCGCGATCTGTGAGTAGGTGGTTTCGTGGCTCTGCCCATGGGGCATCTGTGGCGTATAGACCAGCACTCGACCGTCGGCCTGGACTACGGTTCGGGCCTTCTCGTCGGCGAACACGTCGGTGCCAGGGTTGATGGAGTCGATGTAGTTAGGTGGCCCTGGCGCGGCCTCGTGGTAGCAGGCAAAGCCGATTCCCAGGTGGCGGCCTTGCTTTAGCGCGGCAGCCTTCTCCACCTCGAATTCGTCGACGTCGACCACCTCGATTGCGCGCTCGAGGGTCTTGCGGTTCGACATTGTTTCGTCGATGGTCGGGCCGGTGATCATGGCGGTCGGCATTTCGTCCTCGCCGATCATGTTCTTTAGACGAAGCTCGGTAGGCGACATCTGCAGCGCTCGGGCGACAACGTCGATGATTCGTTCGCGCACCCAGGTCTCGTTGGCCCAGGGCCCACGGTAGGCGACGTACTTACCCTTGTTCGTGGACACGATCTTTGAGTTCAGCTGAAAAGCGTCCCACCTGTAAGCGCCAGGAAGCATGACCTTGATAACCCGCGCGGTGAACAGCGCCCCAACCGGAAAGCCCGGGTAGGCACCCTGATCCATCACCATGTCGACCTTGAGGCCGCGGAAGGTTCCGTCGTCGTCGACGGCTACCGACACCGTCATATCTTCTTCGCGTGCTTGGCCTCCGTCGGTGAGGTTCTCAACCCGGTCCTCAATCCACTTAACCGAACGGCCTAGCTCGATCGCCGCCGCCGCCAAAGCTATGTCTTCGCGGGCGATCGAGCCCTTCGAACCGAAGCCTCCGCCAATGTCTTGAGCCTTCACGGTGGGAAAGTCGTCTTTACCTAACAAACCAAGGCCGATGCGGTTGAGATGCAGCACGAACGACTTGTCCTTCTTGAACTGCACGATCGCGCCAGCGTTGTCCTGTGCCCCCAAGCTTTGCTTGTTGGAATCGATGAACTCTTTGGCAGCGTCGAAGAAGGCGCTGCGACGCTCTTTGTTGGTGAGGAAGCCTTTGAGCGAGGTGGAAGTCTTCTCCTTCTGGGTGAGAGCCGCGATTATCCAACGCAGCATGTGACTCGACTGGGTGGCGTTGTGCACAGTTAGGCGACCGGAAACCGGGTCGACCTCGACCACGCTGCCGCGGGTTTCCATTGGTTGGTTCGACTGGCGCTGACACGAGAACCGCTCAGTGATGACCCGATCGGCGCCGGCGAATATGGCGTCGACGTCTCCGAAGCTGTCGACAGCCTCGTATAAGACGTTGTCTCCGGCTTTCTCCCACAGCGGCTCGGACGAGGGTCGAAGCGCCTGTGCTATTCCCGGCACCGGGTCGAGCGGTTCGTAGTCGACCTCGACTAGCTGGGCTGCGTCTTCGGCCAAGTAGCGCGACTCGGCTATGACGATTGCCACGGGGTCGCCCACGTGGCGGACCTTGTCCTCGCTCAGCGCCCAGTACAGCGGTGTGTATAGGCCCGGCACCATAAGAAATGGTGGGAACGGATTTGTGATGGCGTTGATTTCGGCGCCCGTCATCACGGCGGCTACACCTTTGGCACGGCGAGCCGCTGCCACATCGATGCTGTTGATTCGGGCGTGGGCGATCGGGCTGCGCACGAACACCGCGTGCAGCACGCCCTCAGGGTTTATATCGGCTACGTAGCGCCCGTTGCCGCGCAGCAGCCGATCGTCTTCGACCCTCTTTACGCTCTGACCAACGAAGCTCAACCCCGACGAACCGCTCATGACTTGCTCCCTTCGCCGTTCATCAACCTGACGGCGGTCTCGACACCGTTGATGATCGGCTCGTAGCCGGTGCAGCGACACAAGTTTCCGCTGAGTTCTTCACGGATCTGATCGCGGGTTGGGCTTGGGTTTTCGGCCAGTAACGCCAGCGTGCTCATCAAGAATCCCGGGGCGCAGAACGCGCACTGGAACCCGTGGGCTTCGTGCATCGCTTGTTGTATTGGGTGAAGCTCGTCGCCGTTGGCCAGCCCCTCGATGGTGGTGAGCGAGCAGCCGTCAGCGTGCACACCGAGCATGAGACACGACCGAGCTGGTTCGCCATCGACAAGGATGGTGCAAGCTCCACAAACCCCGTGCTCGCAGCCCAAGTGCGTTCCGGTGAGTCCGACGTCTTCGCGAATAACGTCGGACAGGCTTCGTCGAGGTTCGATGTCGGCCTCGAACGCGTCGCCGTTGATCGTGAAGGAAACCTCAATTGTGCTGTCGACGTCGACGCTGGTCATGCGGGAACTCCGATCTTTGAGGTTGCGGCTTCTAAACCTCTTCGGGTGAGAACCCCGGCGAGGTGCTTTCGATAGTTGCTACTGCCGTGAATGTCGGCGGTGGGTGACAGGGCGGCCTTCACGATGGCGGCCGCTCGTCCGAAAGTCTCGCTGTCAGGCGAGCTACCGACCAGCGCGGCCTCGGCTTCCACAACTCGTACCGGAGCGGAAGCTACTCCAAAGAAAGCGAGAGCTGCGTCGCTGATGAGCCCGCCGGAAATATTCATGCGGCAAGCCAGACCAACCAGCGCGTAGTCGCCGTGACGGCGACTCACCTCCACTACCGCACCCGAGGATTCGACAGACCAGGGAGGAAACTTCACCTCGGTGAGTAACTCGTTAGCCCGAAGCGCGGTGGTGAGGTAACTATCGAAGAACTCCTCGGCCGCGATCTCGCGTTCGCCGTCGACCGAGCGCGCCACCATCTTGGCAGCGGTGGCGAGAACTACGGCTGGCATCTCGGCCGCCGGGTCGGCGTGGGCGATGCTGCCGACGACGGTGCCGCGGGTGCGGATAGCCCGGTGGCCGATATGGGGCATGGCTTGGTGAACCAAGGGGGCGTGTCGTGCAACGTCATCGGAGCGTTCGGCGGCGCCGTGACGGACCAGCGCTCTGATAGTTAGCCCACCATCGTTAGCAACGCTGATCTGGTCGAGACCTGGAAGCTGGCCGATGTCGATGAGATGTTCGGGTGGCCCGAGCCGAAGCGCCATCGTGGGCAAAAGGCTCTGGCCGCCAGCGAGAACTTTGGCGTCGTCGCCGTGCTTGGCCAACAGGGCCAGGGCCTCGTCCAAGCTGTCGGGTTGGTGATACACGAACGCGGGATTCTTCATAGGAGCGGTTTCCTCTACAGGCTGCTTGAGCCCGAACCATAGGTGCTTGCGGCGACTACCGGCTAGCTTCTGATCATGGGGGAGGCTCGTAACCATGTCGTGATAACCGGCACCGGCCGTGCTGGCACCAGTTTCTTGGTGGCGTTATTGACCAACCTTGGCTTGGACACCGGATTTGAGACGGGCAAGATGGGGCTGTTCCCTAATGCCCGCGCCGGCCTTGAACGCGATGTGCGCCACGGCGATGCCCCATACATCGTCAAAGACCCACAGTTCTGCAACTATGTCGCTGAAGTGGTTCAAGACGAGACGATCAACATCGAGCACGTGTTTGTTCCGATGCGAGATTTGTACTCGGCAGCCGAGAGTAGAAGAGACGTCACGGAACGAACTGTTTGCGAATACCCGCCCGAAGAGCGGGCCGCGGTTCGCGAGGTGGGAGTTTGTGGTGGGCTATGGGAGACGAGGGATCCCGCTGCCCAAGAGGCTGTGCTCGCTGCCAAAATCTACGACCTGGTACTCGAACTCTCCAGCACTCACATTCCTGTAACTCTGCTCAGGTACCCGCTGCTGACCAGCGATTCTGAGTATCTGTACAAGAAGCTGGCACCGGTGCTCAACGACATCGAGCGGCCAGAATTCGACAAGGTTTTTGAGCGGACGGTGCAACCCGATTGGGTCTCGACGTTTACCTAGGAACGCCGACTACATCCACGGCTAAGAAATCACTAGCCAATATGTTACGAAAAGGTTACGGTTTTAGCGAAGCAGCGCGGGCATAACATGTGAGGAGCACTGATATGTCCACTATGCAGAAATTCATCGACCGCACCCTTTACGCCGAATCAGGCGGCCCGATCGGCGAGGTCCGAGATGTCATCCGGCGCCCGCAAGATCTTGAGCCGGAGTGGTTGGTGGTTAAGACCAACCGGATTCGGGGCGAGCATTTGGTGCCGATTTCAGCCGTCGTCGAGAAACACCAAAGCCTCACGGTGCCCTTTGACAAGGAAACTGTGAAGGCATCGCCTGTGGTGAAGGAGCACATTGCGCCTCCAACTTCTGAGCGAGTAGCCACCTATCGCCACTACGGCCTGTTGGCTCCCGAGTAGCGATAACCCCTACAACACCCGAGAAGCGATGGTTCGAGCCTCGTTCTCGATCGATTGTGCCATCGCCATATTGAGTGTCGCCGCGAGCGGCTTGGTCAGGAACGACTTAGCATCGGCCCGCACCTCTACATCGACCAAGGTGGCCTCCCCCGAGGCCATCCGATTGAGGGCGACATTCACATAAACCAAAAGACCCTTCTGGTCGGCGAAGATCGACAGACTGTGGCGCGGTGCCTGAAGCGCGGTCACCTTGGCGCGGTCGTCGATCCGGCCAACCGGTGTGTCCATCGTGAAATCGAAGCCAGCAAGATTTCCCAAAGTGTCGACTTGTCGATTTCGGAGGTCGCCGATGCCTGCCACCCCCTCCCATGCTTCGAGATATTGCAGCCGTTCCCACACGTTGCCGATGGTT
>CBERPN010000173.1:0-9124 GCA_965524675.1 uncultured bacterium | reverse complement strand
GAGAGCTGGGCGCGCAGTCGAAGCAGGAGCGGGAGCCCAATAGCTGCTGACACCAAAGCGAGCAGTGCGATGATGGCCCCCGGGTCGGTCGGGCGCAGCACAAATAGAGTTGCCAACCACGCCCAAACGGGTGCGGCCCCGCCGTAGCGACCGAATGTGAGTTCGCTCGCCCATCGGCCTCGCGCCGTGCTGGTGGCTCGAAGCCCATCGCTGACGACGTAGAGGAGTGCGCCTGTGCTAGTTGCGGCGGCCGATCCAATTAGCAGCAACGGCGACCATTCTCCAACGATGACGCCAATAGCGAAGGTCGTTACAACCGCGGAGATGGCGGTGGTAATCGAAGCGCTTCGAGTGGCTGTTGCTATCAGCTTGCTGCTTGCATTGGATGGTATCGCTAGCGGGGCGAGCTCGCGAAGCAGAAGTCGATTTGATCCGAAGGCACCGCCAATCGCGCCCGTTGCGACCAGCGATAATGCGATCATCGTTTGCGCAAACTGATCGGTGGTTTGAATACGGGTCAGCCATATGACCAATATCGCGATGCCAGCGGCTAGTGCGACACGACCTAGTCCCGCCCGCACAATCGGAGCGAAAGCTGGCTTCTTGGAGTGGCCTTGGTCGGTCAGTCGAGCCATTGGGGACTCATTGGGCCGAGGAGTTCACGCAGCCGCGCAATGTCATCCTCGAGATCGCCCATGAGTCGATCGCGTGCCGCTGTCGGCACAGCCGAACCACGCAAGTTCATCGACCTGATTCGCTCGCGCATCGCAAACGGGATAGTCGCTTTGACCGCGGCTCGCATCCAACCGAGATTACGGCAGGTGCTGAGGAGGTTTTGTACCGCTGGGCTGCGCAATTCGCCGGAGGAGTTCACTGCTCGACTATCGACATGAACCAGCTCGGGTTTTAGGCCTAGCCACCCGACCAAGTTACGAACAACATCCTCGGACTGGTTGGTGAGTTTCTCGTAGTCGACTACCTGCAGGCGATCGCCGAAGGCATTGAGCCACGGCTCGAGTTGTTCGGCGTAGCGACTCATCGACGAGTAGTGCCAAAGGTGATGCCAGTTCTCAGCGATTCGTTTTTCCTCGGCATCGAGTGCTTCCTCGAAGGTCTCGAGGGTTTCCGAGCCGCGATTCTGGAGGTACTTAAAGGCTGAGTAGGCCCGTTCTACAGGGTCGCGAAGAACCACGATTACCCGAACGTTGTCACCCAGGTAGCGGCTTATGGCCTCGATACTGACACCTGGGTGGTAGAGCATGGAGACGGAGGCATCGATTCGAACCGCCGCGTCGTGAGCGCCAAGAAATGCCGCCTCGTAGTCTTCGATCGTGTGGATGATCTGACGGTTGATGGTGGTTGCGTCGTCTGGCCCTTCAAAGCCGCTTTCCAGATGACCCAGCGACAAGAAATGGGTTTCCTTTGGATTGGAGCATGCGATCTCGCGATGTTGCGAGAGCTGCTTGACAAGAAACGTAGACCCAGCCCGAGCCGCCCCAATGATCAAAACATTAGGCAATGACTGGCTTCCAGCCGGGCCGTTGTCACGGAGACGCTGCGGCGCACCGAAATCAGTGTCGGGCATTGCCAGGCCTCTCGGAGTCAACCGTGGGCGGCCCGAGCGCGGTAGGGCGGAGGGCGCCAGCCCGGAGCCTGAGCCCGGCGGCCTGCGTGGCCGGGGAACGCCGAGAAAGCGGTTCGGGCGGCCCGAGCGTTGTAGGGCGGAGGGCGCCAGCCCGGAGCCTGAGCCCCGCGGCCTGCGTGGCCGGGGAACGCCGGGAAGACTGGCTTCCAGCCGGGCCGTTGTCACGGAGACGCTGCGGCGCACCGGAGTTAGTCTGGGGCATTGTGTGGCCTTCCGGAATCGAGTTCGGGTGGCCCGAGCGTGGTAGGGCGGAGGGCGCCAGCCCGGAGCCTGAGCCCGGCGGCCTGCGTGGCCGGGGAACGCCGAGAAAGCGCGCCAGCCCGGAGCCTGAGCCCGGCGGCCTGCGTGGCCGGGGAACGCCGGGAGAAGGCCTGCGTGGCCGGGGAACGCCGAGACAGCGCGGGGAACGCCGAGAGGAGAGCAGCTCCTCGTAGAGGTCGTCTAGGCGGTCGGCCATCGAGTTTGCCGAGAACAGATCGTGTGCTCTTTGACGGCCGGCCTTGCCCTCGCTGAGTCGTCGCATCGGGTCTGACATTCGACGCATTACTTCGTGTAGCAGTAGCTCATAGGCACCTTTGGGTACGACGGCTCCGGCTGGTGGACGGTCGCCGTCGAGGATCGCTTGTCGCATACCGGTCACGTCGAAGGCGACTACTGGACGAGCTGCCGCAAGCGCTTCACCCACGGCAATGCTTTGGCCTTCCCAATGCGATGGCTGAACTACTACGTCGGCTGCCGCTAGCCATGGGGCTGGGTCGGTTCGACCGGTGTGGATGATCGAGTCGGGAAGCCGTTCGGGCATGTCGAATGAATCTTGGACCGGGCCAACGAGCACTAGGGTGATCGCTCCGCCGGTCGCCGAGTCCCATTGCTCGATCATTTGGCGTTGGCCTTTTTGAGTGCACAAGCGGCCGACGCATACTGCGAGGTGGCCAGCGACTCCGAGGGCGCGCCGAGCGCTGTCCTTGGTCGGTAGCGAGTCGAATCGGCCGAGGTCTACCGGAACGCCCACCTCGTGGTAACGAGCGTCGATGCCGGCGTCGATGCCGTGCTGGGTCTCCTGCAGGTTGACCGTGGCGATCGCTTCGCTTCTGCTGGCGAGGGTCCGTTCAACTGTCGCTCCCGCAAGTTGGCTCTTACGGCTATCCATTTGGTGGACCCAGCCATGGGGATGAAAGACGGTGGGTACGCCCGGATCGATAAGACGGCCAGCCATTCCTGCGAAGAACGAATGCAGATGGACTAGGTCATAGTCGGTCGCTAGCTCACGAATTGTCTGACCACCGTGGCGTAGCGACATGGGGTTCGATCGGCCGATCTCTAACTTATGAAAGGCCACTTTGTCGCTGAGTTGTTCGACCGATGCAATGCCGACCGACGCGCCGCGCTCGGCTTGAGCTTCGGCGACGAGCCTGACCCATTCGGGCACCCCACCGTCAGTGGGTTCGAGAACGTGCAGAATTCTGGTAGGCACTTAGTACGCCCCCGACCGCGACGGACGCAGCACGACAAGGACTGTTCGGGCGAGAATCGCGAGGTCGCCGTGCAACGTGTGGCTAGCGCTATAGACATAATCGAGTCGAGCGCGTTGTTCATAGGAGATGTCGTTTCGGCCCGAAACCTGCCATTGGCCGGTGAGTCCCGGCCGAACGGTCTGTACCTGGCGTAACCAGGTGCCATACCGCAAGGCTTCACCCGCTGGTACCGGCCGCGGACCGACCAAGCTCATCTCGCCGCGGAGGACGTTCAACAGTTGGGGAAGTTCATCGAGACTTGTCCGACGCAGAAGGCTTCCAACACGAGTGATTCGTGGATCGTCCTTGATCTTGGCCGTGGCATTGAATTCTCGACGCAGTTCGGGATCGTTCTTTAGGACCTCTCGCAACCGCTCATCGGCTCCTTCGTGCATCGAGCGGAACTTGTAGCAGTGAAAGGGTTTTCCGTCACGGCCGAGGCGGATCGACGCGAACAGGATCGGCCCTGGTGAGCTGAGCCGCACCATGAGTGCGATTGTGCAAACCAGTGGGAGGATCAGCAGTGCGATGATCGCAGCAACGACAGTGTCTAAGGGCCGTTTGTAGAGAGGTCGATGCAGCACGAGCGGCGGTTCGGCACTCGAGACAGGCTCTCCCCATTCGAGGTCGCTACGAACCTCGGGAGTGTGTATTCGGGTAACGGGCGCAGCGGTGAGATTACGCCTCTGGCCCTGGCGTCGCTCGGAGGCGTCCGAGCGCGACGATGGTGCTGTTCGCGAATCAACAAGCACCGATATCGAGTTCTTCTCACGCATACCTCATGTAGTTTGGAGGTTGGTCGATCATCTTCATAGGGCCAGATAATTCATTCAGAGTGAGGCATATGGCTCTGCCGTAGCTACAGCGGGGTGCTCTACCGTTGTCGTCATCCCCCTTACTACCGCGCTTTAATTGGCTGCGGCGAGGCGTCCACATGAAGACCAACTCGACAATCGCTCCAGGATCTGGCAGCAGTGGATCGGAGCCCGCGGCGCAGGTGCCAACCTTCACCGAGATATCGTCAGTGCTTCGTAGCAGATGGCTGGCGTTTTCCGTCGTCGCGCTTAGTGTCGTCGGATTGCTGTTGCTGGCGACGCTGCTCACGGCGCCGACCTATCAAGCCAGCGCCGAGGTACTGCTGCGAACCGAATCGACAGCACAGTTGTTTCCGCTAGGCGGCGACGATGATGCGGCTCGAACACGGTCGGTCAACGCAGAACTTGAGTACGTGCGAAGCGACGCCTTCCAGACCAAAGCTAACGATGTCGTTCGGGTCGACGCCGAAGTCGAGGTCACCGCAAAGAAACTTCCAGCAACAGACCGCCGAGCGGAGGCCACCACCCTCGTCTTCGTTGCGAATGCGCCTTCGGCTGCGGCCGCGGCCGAAGCGGCAGACGGATTCGCCGAGACTTACGTGTTGGCACGAAGCGAGCTCGACCTCGCCGACCACGACCGTCGGATTGGCCGCGCCGACGCCGACTTAGATGGGGTAAGCCAGCGACTCGACGAGCTGCAAGTCCCGGTCTCACAAATCGATTCACTGATCGCGTCGAGCCGCGATCTTGAACAGACGATCGCCCTGCTGCAGGAGCGAACCAGGGTTTTGGGTCAGCAATCAACCGAACGCACCCGTCTCGAATCAGAGTTGAGTCGTCTCGCTGGCCAGCTGCGCTCGTTACAGGTCGATGGCATCGTGCTAAAAGGGGACAATGCGGGCGCAATCAAGACGGTGGGAGCTGAAGTCCCTACCGCACCCAAAAGCCCAAACCTCGCCCGCAATCTGGTGCTCGGCGTACTGCTAGGCGCCCTCGCCGGAGTAACGGTGGCTTTGTGGCTCGAACGTAGCGACACGACGTTGCGCGACCCTGGAGAGTTGGCGAGCACCGGCCATGCGCTGCTGGGTGTGTTGCCAGCGTCAGGAAGCAGTCGTCCGGACTCGTTGCGGTCGTTCGCAACGTCGGTTGATTTCGCAGCTCGAGCCACCGATACCCGTGTCATTCAAGTGCTCAGTGCTACCGCTGGTGAGGGAGCCGAGACCGTAGCTGGCGAACTAGCGGTCACGTTGGCACGCTTTGACCGAAACGTGGTTCTCATCGACGCCGATATTCGTCGCGACCAGGTCGCAGAAATGTTTGGGGTAGATAGCTCGCTTGGGTTCACCGACATGCTCATCGCCCCAATCGATGCTCTTGAAACCACAGGCACCCCCGGACTCTCACTATTGAGTGCCGGTTCAACCGATCGTGATCCGGCTGAGCTGCTGGCCGGGTCGGCGCTGCCTCGTCTGGTCGCTCATCTTCGCGCACACTTCGACTTTGTAGTGGTGTCATCACCCGAGTTGTTGGGATTCGCCGATAGTCGAATAGTCGGCCGCGAAGTCGACGGTGTCATCTTGGTCGCGGGTCGCGGTGCGGTGAAGGCGAGCGATGTCTCGACGGCGCTCGATATCTTAGAATCCGATAACACGGCCGTGCTCGGCACGTTATACAACGGAGACGTACGAGCAACGCTCGACGTCGCGCCGCCGTCGCAGCTACCCGAGGCCGCGAAGATCGACGACGAAGATGAGGGTCTCGTTAGGGCCGATAACGCCGCCGGCACCGGCAGCCCCATAGCCCATGGAGGGGGGAATGGTTAGTTGGCGCCGTCCGCCTACCGCCATTCCAGTAACGCCTTCGTCCCAGCCCTTGATTACCTGGCCCGCGCCGAGCGAGAAGGCGAAGGTGTCGTTGCGATCCCAGGACGCGTCAAACTGTTGACCCGTCGACCACGAGACACCAACGTAGTCAACAGTGACTTGCTGCCCTGCTGATGCTGTAGCGCCATCGCCGATCACCAGATCGACTATTTCCAGCTCGGTGGGAGGCTGGCTCTCGGGAACAGATACTTCGGGCTTGCTATGAGTGTCCATCGGAGACAGCCTACTGGCGCCCTAACGGAGTGCTACTCGTCCTCTTGGTCAAGGCCACAAGCCACTGCGATCGCCTTAGCTAGGTTAGCCGATTGTTCGTATATCATCGAGAAGTGGTGCTCGGCGGCCGCTTCGCTGCCAGGAATTGGCGGACGCCCTAACGACCGGATGATAGCGGTGGTGTCGTCGGTGTCGACCACATACCCGCGTGTTGGCGGCAGCAAATCGGCGTCACCCCAGAAGGCAACCGGGTCAAACTTTGGACTCTTCTGACTCTTCTGACCGTTCGATCGACTGCGGTTCTTGTTCGACTTCTTGCGATTCTGGTTGGTCTGACCACTCTGGTTGCGGTTGTTCTGGCCCTGGGAGTTCGGGTCGCCTTGACCGCGCGACCCGCGGTTTCGATTTCGGTTTCGTCCACGAGAACTCATTGTGCGACCTCCATATCTGCCTCTCCCGGTTCCAGTTCGAGCATTGCCTCGCTGTCGAGGCCGAGGACCCTCTGCAGTTGTTCGGCGTCAAGATCACCAATCGAGCTGGACTTTGGCAAGACCATGTCGGCGATCTGGCGCTTTCCGGCGACCACTTCTTCGACCCGTTCGTCGATGGTTCCGGGGCAGATCAACCGGTGACAGATGACGGTGTTCTTCTGGCCGATCCGCCAAACCCGGTCGCGCGCCTGATCCTCGACAGCAGGGTTCCACCAGCGGTCGTACAAGACAACATGGCTCGCTGCGGTCAGGTTCAGGCCTGTCCCGCCAGCCTTTAGTGACAACACCAGTGCACCAGCTCCAGTTCCGGCTTGGAACTCCTCGACCATGCGATCGCGCTCGCCGCGCGACAGGCCACCGTGGTAACAGCGAATTGACTTACCGGTTCGCTCGGTGAGGTAGTCGGCCATACGGTTTCCCCAGGTAGCGAAGTGGGTGAAGATGAGCATGCGTTCGTCGGCCGCGAATACTGTCTCGACGATTTCGTTGAGTCGTGCCAGCTTGCCCGACCGGCCATCGAGCGGTTCGTCGTCGGCCTCATAGTTGACGGGATGGTTACAGATCTGTTTTAGGGCGGTGATGGCAGCTAGAACTGCGCCCTTGCGTTCGCTCGAACCAGTGTCGGCTGCAGCCGTTGCCGCTGTCAGGTCGTCGAGCACGGCTTGGTATAGGCCGATCTGTTCGGGTGTCATCGCGCACTGATCGAGTTCGTCGATCCGGTCGGGTAGCTCGGCGGCGATCGCCGGTTCGGCCTTAGTCCTGCGGAATACGAGAAGCCCGTTCAGCGCTCGCAGCGCTTGCTCGGCGCCTTCTTTGCCCTTGCTCTCGGGAGTCATATTGGCAATGAACGGAGCTCGCGCTCCGACCAGGCCGGGGTTGGTCCAATCAAGGATGGCCCAAAGATCGCCGAGTCCGTTCTCAATCGGCGTCCCGGTGAGTGCGACGCGGGTGCGGGCGTCGAGACGGCGCAGTTGTTGAGCCGTCTCGCTGGTGGGGTTCTTTATCGCCTGAGCCTCATCCAACACCACTTTGCCAAACTCGATGTGACTGAACTCCTCGATGTCGCGCACCGCGGTGCCATAGGTAGTGATGATGAGATCGTACTCATCGGCCAAGTCGGCGAGTTCTTCGCCGCGGGCTCGGTTGGGTCCATGGTGAACCAACACAGTGACACCAGGCACAAATCGCTGAGCCTCGTTTGCCCAGTTGCCGACCACTGCCGGTGGTGCAACCACGAGTGCTGGGCCGAAGCTGGTTGAGGCTGCGATGTTGGCCAACATCGTCGGGGTTTTACCAAGGCCCATGTCGAGGGCAAGAATGCCACCCAATCCGGTGGCGTCCAGTAGCCCTAGCCAGGCGAGAGCATCGGCCTGGTAGGTTCGAAGCTCGCCCTCGAAGTGCGGAGGCTTGGTCGGAGGTTCCTCCGGAAGGTCTTCGACGCTTCGAAACAGATCGGACGCCCAGCCGCCGCCTGAGAGGTTGATGCCGCCGAGTAGCCCGCCCCCTTCGAGACCGAGCGCATGGCGCAACATATCTGCACCGCTCAACCGGGTTTGGTCTGCCCGTTCGGCGAGTGCGGCCGCGGCTTCAGCCAAATCGACCTTGTCGAGCTCAACCCACTTACCGCGAGATTTCACCAGTGGGCGAGCCTGGCGGGCGAGCTGACTAATCTCTTCGGCGGTTAGTTCGACGTCGCCAAACACCGCTGACCAGCGCACGTTTGCCAACTGTTGAGCCCCGACCATGGTTTCGTCGCCCTCAGACGTGAGCCGCAGGGTCGGAGTTGGCTTCTTGCGCGACAGTGCGGGGACTCTAACTTCGAAGCCTGAGGCGGTTAGCGACTCGCCACCGTCGGTCATCAAGCGCCAAGCTTCGTCTTGGTCGAGGATGACTTCGCCTCGTCGGTGGCCACCAGGGCGAAGCAGTTCGGGGAAGAGCCGCTCTATCCGTGAGAGTTGATCACCGAGTGCCTTAGCCCGCGACTTCGAAGACGTGACTAGCGCGGCTTCAACAGGTTCGACGTCGCCGTCCTCGGTGGGCGCTAAGACCTTTGCATGCCAGGCGCCGATTTCGTCGGGCGGGTCAAGCTGTACGATCAGTCGATCGCCCCCAACCCCGACGACGTGCTGAGCCCAGCGAGCGAGCCGTCGAGATAGATCGTTTCCGGGCTGAGAGGGCAACTGAAAGCTCGAACCGTCGAGGTTCGCAAGCAAGGCCTCTCCCGCATCGTGCAGACTGTTGGGCTCGGGCGGAGCGGCAGGCGAGTCGATACGTTCGGCAGCGATGCGCGCAATCGCATCTACCAGTTCGGCGATCAACGAGGTGACGAAGCTGTGTTTGTCCTGGCGTGGGTTCGATGTCATCACCGTGCCAGGAACCGAGGCGACGAGCGCGTTAACCCGATTCGCTTCGAGCAGAGTGGGAATCCAACGCACTCGAAAGTTAGGCGATTCGCCCTTGTTTTGGCGTCGGCTTGCACGACGTTGCTTTAGTTGCGGGACCATTCGACCTTGAGCAACCTGTTCAACCGCTGCTGCTGCGGCGAGGCCCATCCAGGGGACGC
>CBERPN010000172.1:0-9134 GCA_965524675.1 uncultured bacterium | reverse complement strand
TCTGAGGATCCTTCTACATCTGAGGATCCTTCTACATCTGAGGATCCTGAGTATGTCGCTGTTTTCGTTACGTAAAGGAGTGGTCGGCCTAACCTTGCTGTTGTTGGCCTCGGTGGTCGCACCGATCGTCGGCGATGGCCAAGCGTCAGCGCAGCCACCACAAGGGTTAGTCGCGGTGGACGATGTGGCGTGGACACCGAAATCGAGTGCCGTTCTAGTCGATGTGCTCGAAAACGATGAAGATCCTGATGATGTCATCGACGAATCGACGTTGTCCATCTCTTCTCAGCCGTCCAAGGGCACCGCTTCGATTGCATTGGACGACGGCGCGGTCGTTCGGTACACGGCTACGAACAAGGCGGGGGTCTTCAGCTTTGACTACACAATCTGTACGGGTGGCGGCGAATGCGATTCCGCTACCGTCACGGTCTATGTCGGCAACAGCTCCTGCACCATTGTGGGCACGAATGGCAACGACGTTCTTGAAGGCACCGAGGGCGACGACATCATCTGCGCAAAGAAGGGCGACGATGTGGTTATTGCTAACGGCGGTGACGACATTGTGTTCGGCGGCAGAGGTAACGACATACTCTTTGGCGGGTCAGGTAACGACAAGCTCATCGGGTCAAGAGGCAAAGACGAACTCGACGGTGGCGATGGTGACGACGAGCTAAGAGGCGGCAAAGGTTCGGACCTCCTCTTTGGAAGCACTGGCGCGGACTTGTTAATCGCTGGTAAGGGTGCCGATGTGCTACAAGGTGGCCCCGGCGACGACGTGCTGCGAGCCCGCCGCGGCTCTGACGAGCTCTACGGTGGCGACGGGAACGATGTCCTCTTCGGCGGTCGAGGTGCCGATCTGTTGGATGGCGGTCCGGGAAACGACACAATTCGTGGAAAACGCGGAGCCGATACGATACTTGGCCGCTCTGGCGACGACGAATTACACGGCGGGAAGGGCCCCGACATACTGGAAGGCGGTGGCGGTAGCGACACGATCTTTGGGGGCAGGGGCGCCGATCGACTCGACGGCGGAGTCGGAATAGATAGCCTCAACGGACGGGCAGGCAATGACTCCTGCTTCTCCGGCGAAACGACAATCAAATGCGAGCTGATCCAAGGCAGCCCTGGTCAGCCGACCAACACAGTGGTTACCGAGCCAACTTCTGGAGCGACCGTTACGGCGAGCACGGTTGGGGCGGCCGACGGCCTAGCGATCGACGTTCTACCCGCACTGTCTGATCTCGGGGCGCTCGGCCCGATCGTAGATATCACGCTCGACAACCCTGGCACCCTCACATCAGCGCTGGTGACGTTACCGTTCGATTCCTCGAGCAACCCAGTTGCCCCCACCATGATGTACCTCGACGAGGAGTTCGGGGTATGGGTACCCGTCGACCCGATCGGCCAAGTCGTAGGCACAGACACGATTACTGCAACTACGAGCCACTTTACCTATTTCACTGTGCTCGACTTCACGTCGTTTCGAAACACATTTCTCGACGTGGCCTGCTCTGCGGCAGTCGACGGCGACGTTGGCACCTACGAAGAGGAAGTTCAAGCGAGCAACCCGGTCGCCTATTGGCGTTTCAACGATGCGCCCAACCCTTTTACTGATGAGCTCGGCAGCTACAACCTGACGGGTCGGCCCGACGCGGTCTCGGATGCCTCACTCGTCGATTCGAGCACTGACTCAGCAACCAAACTACCGGTCAACGACTTCACGCAAAGCGGAGCCATAGCGCTGAGCGGCCAAGGCCCCGGCACAGCGATCAATCCAAACGGATTCACCCTTGAATTCTGGATCGACCTTGGGGCCAGTGCTTCGAACGCCATCATCGAACTCTCTGACGGAGCGTCGCCGTTCGTCCTTGCGATCAGGACTGGAGGCGATGGACCGGTCACAGAGGTCATCGGGCGGTTCGGACCGGACGGCGACTTCTCAACTAACCACTACTTCGATTTCTTGTCCGGAGGAAAGTATGTAGTGGTTACGTTTGATGGCACAAACCTCTCCACTTGGGTGAACGCAGTCGAAATAGATTCGACGGTCACAGCCGGTTCCCTTGCCATCACTCCCTCGGTAGACACCCTGGAGCTGTTTGGGTACAACCAATCTGAGATGATCGTCGACGAGTTCGCGATCTATGACCGAGCCATTGGTGACGATGAGATCAACCGCCACTTCAACGCTGCTACTTCGCCGATCACGGCTCCCATAACCGCTTTGATCGATAGCGATAGTGACCTCGACGGGCTGCTCGACTGCGAGGAAGTCTATTTGCCCGATGGGCAGAGCCTTCGCAACTACGCCACGAACTCGGGCAGCGTCGATACCGACGGCGACGGCTACACCGACCTCGAGGAAGTCGGTAGCCGAATCTTCCCAGGCGAGGTCTACAAGCAACGCCTCACAGCCGCACAACTCGAGCTACTGGCAACCATCATCGCCCCCGGAGTCGACCCAAACATCGCCCCCGAAATACGCATCTGGGGCGACAACTACTACTACAACATCAAATCCGACCCAACCAACGCAGCAGCCGCCCCACCAGGATCACCCGACTGCTGGCAACAACTCAACTGCACCATCACCTACATCGACGCACTCACCCTTGTAGACAGGATCGAATGGTTCGAAGCGGCCATCGTCCTGGCCCACGGAAACAACGTAGGCTTCTTTGGACAGGGTCCCGCTGGACCAGACACGTCCTGGTTCGCCAATATCAGCAATGTCCTAGTAATTGCCACCGCTCACGACTTTGCTGAGCAGGAAGCGTTTAGCCTGATCGACTCCTTCATCCTCCAAGGTGTCCAAGACGGGTTGCGAGCCCACCTACTCGACAAACCACCGCTCCGTCACGCCGACTATGGAGCCAACCGCGGCGGGCTGTGGTGGTGGATATTCATGAACGCCATCGAACGCGGCGACTCAGACGACGAACTACGACTGCGATGGGGGGTAGCAGAACAACTCTCCACCATGCACGGACTAGAAGAAGCCGAAAAAGCCGGGATTGAGCTGCCCAGCGGCGTGCACGCACTCCTAATCACCATTGGTAACGCGTACCGTGAGACCGTCGCCCGACCCGAAGTTCGGGACAACGTCAAACGAAACGGCTGCCTTTTATCGTTCGGCTTTCCCTTAGCCCCCTCGGTGCCGGCATGCGTTGCCTTATACACCCAACTCGACGACGCCTTCGACCCACGAACACCCGCCGCGTTCGGACAAGTCGCCACCGCGCTACTCGATGAAGGCATATTTCAATTCACAGCCGACGGCGTAGTCGCCTGGGGCATAGCTAACCTAGTCCTAGCAGGCAGCAGCCGGACCTGGCCAAAAGACGAAGGTGCCCGCCAACAGATACTGGCCAGCGGCTAAAGAGTGGTGTCCACCTAGCCGATACGAACCGATGGCACCTCGAATGAAAACAATGCTTCTCCTAACGGCGGTTTGTCTGTTGACTTCATCGTGTGGGTTACTACCGACGGTCGCAAACACAGAGACAACGGACAGAATACTCGTACCGGTCGAAGCAACATCATTTAGCAGCGCGGGCGTACAAGTAGTCTCCATCGTAATAGTTCCGCCAGCCTGTTCCGAGAGTGAGTTTGTCGCTATCGGTCGAGACCAAGCGAATGGGGCCCTTACGCTTCAGGTATTCTCTCGAGTCAACCCAGATGACTGTGATGACTTGGCGAGGCTCGGAAAGAAGAAGCTAATAGCAGTTGACCTTCCCTCAACTGACAAACGCTATGACGGCTACTGCCTCTCGGTTGGAAGAAAGTGCGAAACGCCGTGGGGCGATGAATGACATTCAGGTGACCAGACCAGATTCTCCGCCGTGTACGACCAGGGCGAATCGATGGCACATAGATAAGATGCCAATCGAAGCCGTGACGCAGTGCCACAGCCCGAATTGCATCTCTGGTGAGTCCGCGATCGGGGCGCATGAAAACAAAGGATGGGGTCAAGTCTCTTCTTCTGTCTAGTTGCAAGGAACCACGATCCCAGCAGGCCGCCGGGGTCCGACCGGTCGAACGTGGGGGCCAATAGTGCGGGCGGGCTCTTGGGCCTGGGCGGCCAGCCGGAGCGCCAAGTTGACGGAAGAAGAGACTTGACCCCCAATCTTGACCCCGATGGGGAGTAGCAGAACAACTCTCCACCATGCACGGACTAGAAGAAGCCGAAAAAGCCGGGATTGAGCTGCCCAGCGGCGTGCACGCACTCCTAATCACCATTGGTAACGCCTACCGTGAGACCGTCGCCCGACCAGAAGTTCGGGACAACATCAAACGAAACGGCTGTCTCTTATCGTTCGGCTTTCCCTTAGCCCCGGTGCCGGCGTGCGTTGCCCTCTACACCCAACTCGACGACGCCTTCGACCCCCGAACACCCGCCGCCTTCGGACAAGTCGCCACCGCGCTACTCGATGAAGGCATATTTCAATTTACTGCCGACGGTGTAGTCGCCTGGGGCATCGCTAACCTAGTCCTCGCCGGCAGCAGTAGAACCTGGCCAAACGACGAAGGCGCCCGCCAACAGATCCTGGCAGGCGGCTAAGCCAACCCACTGGAGAAGCTTCTTGTGCAGTCTCGTTACTTTGATAGATCCTCACCGGCTAAATGACACCGAACAAGCATGACAGGACACTAGAAAACACATGAAGGCAGAAGCGATGAGAACTAATAGAACCATCGCTCTACTACTGGCTATGGCACTTGTCTTGTTGCTCGGAGCATGCGGCTTCGGAAAGCCAAACTTCGTCGACACAGCCGTCGATGGAGTCGAGATCCCGGTCAAGGTCACCAGCTCGGGTAGCAGCGGAAAAGGCAGACATCTCACCACTATCCGCTTACCGCGATGCCCAAGTTCTAGCCACTTCATCGCTTTGAGCAATCTCGACGGGAACGTCACGCTACAAGCCTTTGCCATCCTCGACCTAAAGGGCTGCGACGATCCCTACGAAGAAGGCGACCTAGCAGCCGTCTCAATCAGAATCCCATCTACTGCACTAACACTAAGCGACGGATACTGCTTTTCGACACTTACCCAGTGCGAGACGCCGTACGGCAGACAAATATCTGGTTAGGCACAACGGAAGGAAATCCGCGACGACATCGAATGAGGGAGTCAAAGGATGGGGTCAAGTCTCTTCTTCCGTCTAGTTGCAAGGAACCACGATCCCAGCAGGCCGCCGGTGTCCGACCGGTCGAACGTGGGGGCCAATAGTGCGGGTGAGCTCTTGGACTGGGCCGCCAACCGGAGCGCCAAGTTGACGGAAGAAGAGACTTGACCCCAAATCGCGCGCTTGCGTCGCGGGTGACTAGCTGGCCCATGTACGAGGTAAGCCAGGGGTGTCTAGCTTGCTTGGATTGCCGGAAGTTGTTGGGCGAGAGCGGCTGCGATGAGTTGCACCTGATCGCCAGCAAGAGCGTGATCCTTGCGAATCTCGCGCACCAGCCCTCGACCGTGTCCAACCCACACATCTCGAATCAGGCCCGTCCCCCCGAATAGGGGAAAGTCTGAGTTGATAAAACAAAGGGCCGGCCTAATCGGGATGGAATCCACCCCAACGGCATCGAGCGCTTTGCTCACCGCATCAACCTGCCAGCCCATCATGTCGATCAATTTCGACCGGTCACGTCCGTTCACGAACAGCAGTACGGACCGTTTACGCCACGTTCCGCCCGACCGCATCTCAACCTTGCCCTTGTAGTTCTTGGCATCGACGATCCACACGCCAGATGCCGCGACAACAATGTGGTCGACGTTGGCTTTGGTTCCGGGAACGCTCAGATCGTCGAGCACCACGGCGCCCTCGCCGAGCTGACGATGGAGTAGATCCGACAATCGCTTTTCGCCTTCGGCGCCCTTCTTCCACGCCGTCACATGCTGCGGTTCATCGATCACGGCCTTTGCAATTTGGCCAATTGCCCCCGTCCCCCACTTGCTCTCCACCTTCTTGAGATGGCGAGCATGGCGCTTGTCGTACTCGGCTTGCGCAGACCCGCCAGCAACACTTCGAGCTACCGCCGACGGGAGAGGTGCGGCCTCCGGTAACACAGGTGCCAGAGGATGGGCCTCCGGTAGGGCCGAAGCGCAAGTGTCGCAGAATACACAACGCCGCGACTTGCACCACCATGCCTTGGTTCCCGCAGGCGTGGGCGTTTGACAGGTCGCGCACAAGCCATCTCGGCGAAGGATCATGTGTTTCACAACCCGAGCATCGACAACGCTCAGCCAACTCTTTACCGCAACTATTACCAGCGACTGGCAAGAAATGCTGCCATCTTTGCGACCGCTTCGTCGGCGGCGTCCATCACGCCGATCTGGCTGGCGAAGCCGTGAACGTGGCCGTCAAAACAGAAGTAGTCAACGTCGACGCCAGCATCTCTTAGCGTGTCGGCGTAGGCCTTACCGTCGTCGAGCAACAGGTCATACTCCGCTGTCAGGACCAGCGCCGGGGCAACCTCGCTATGCGATTCGCTCAGAGCCGGCGAAGCATGGATCTCGGTTCGGTCGGCCGTTTCGGGGACGTACTGATCGATGAACCAATCCATCCAACCGCTGGTCAACAGGTAGCCCTCGCCGTTTGCCCCATAGGACGCAGTGTTTGTCTCGGCCAGGTTGCAGGCCGGATAGATCAACAGTTGCGCGGCAAGCTTTGGGCCATCTTGGTCACGGGCCAACAACGCGACAGCGGCGGCAAGGTTGCCGCCAGCGCTGTCACCCGCCACCGCAATCTTCGACCCGTCGACGCCGAGTTCGGCCGTGTTGGCATGAACCCACGCGGTCACCGCTGCGCAATCGTCGAATGCGGCCGGGTAGCGGTGTTCGGGGGCAAGTCGGTAATCGACACTCACCACCACCGCTGCGGCGGCATTGGCGATCGAGCGGCAGAGGGCGTCGTGGCTGTCGAGCGTGCCGATAACCCATCCACCTCCGTGGAAGAAGAGAACTACTGGAAGGTCCGCCTCGGCCGTCGGCCGATACACCCGAATCGCAATGTCGCCAGCGAACCCTGGCACAGTCTGATCGATCGACGAATGAATAGTCGGCGGCTCGACATCGCTATCGACAACCGGATCGAGGATCGCCCGCTGCGTCTCCACATCCATAGTCTCAAATGGCGGGAACTCCATCGCCGCGAGTCCGTCAACAAACATCTGGGCTTCGTCTCTTAGTGCCATAGCGGCCAAGATAAGCACCCACCAGGTCGGCTTCGCAAAAAGGAGACATCGATGAACTTTGATATTGATGAAAATCACGAGGTGATTCGTGCGGGAATTCGACGAATCTGTGCCGACTTCAGCGACGAGTACTGGGCCGAGAAAGATGCCGCACACGAGTTTCCATGGGAGTTCTACAACGAACTCGCAGCGGGCGGCTGGATCGGGATTGCTATCCCCGAGGAGTTTGGTGGCGGCGGTCAGGGTATAGCCGAAGCATCGGTGATGCTCACCGAAATCGCAGCATCTGGTGCCGCCATGAACGGTTGCTCGGCCATCCATTTGTCGATCTTTGGGATGGAACCCGTGCGTCGTCATGGGTCAGCCGACCTGGTGGCAGAAGTACTACCACGAGTCGCAGCAGGCGAACTGCATGTCGCGTTCGGGGTGACCGAACCCGATGCGGGGACCGATACCACCTCCATCACCACGCGTGCTGTGCGCGACGGCGACGAATACGTCATCACCGGCGCCAAGGTGTGGACCACCAAAGCGTCATTGTGTGAGATGTGTTTGCTGTTGGTGAGAACCTCACCCATCGAAGAGTCGGAGAGTCGCACCGCCGGAATCTCACTATTTCTCGTCGACCTCGATGACCCAGCGGTCGACATCACCGCGATTTCCAAAGTTGGACGCAACGCGGTGGTGTCGTGCGAGGTTCGCTACGACGGCTTGCGAGTGCCGGCGTCGCGACTAATCGGAACCGAAGGTGAGGGGTTCCGTTACATCATCGATGGCTTGAATCCAGAACGAATCCTCATCGCTTCCGAAGCGATCGGCATCGGCCGGGCAGCTTTGCGACGGGCGACCGACTACGCCAATAGCCGGATCGTATTCGATCGGCCCATCGGCCAGAACCAGGGCATTGCCTTCCCGTTGGCCGAAGCGCACATGAAGCTGCACGCCGCGCAGCTAGCTGTTTATGAAGCCGCTTGGCGCTACGACAACGGATTGAGCTGTGCTGAAGCAGCTAACACCGCCAAATATTTGGCCAGCGAGGCTGGCTTCTTCGCCGCCGACCGCGCGATGCAAACCCACGGCGGGTTTGGCTACGCCACGGAGTACCACGTGGAGCGTTATTGGCGCGAGGCGCGGCTAATGAAGATCGCTCCAGTGAGTCAAGAGATGGTGCTCAACTTCATTGGCAACAAGGTGCTCGGGCTACCCAAGTCCTACTGACGCTTCGCTTTTTGTGCACATAGACCTTCGTTTTTTGAGTAGTCCAACATCGCTCGAGGTCCCCAACTCTTGCGATAATGGGAGTGATGACAAAGTTGGAACCATTTGAGTACTCACCGGAGCTACGGGGCCGGATAGAACAGAATCTCGCGCTTCATGAGCGTCGGGTTGTGGAAGATTCGCAGCGAACTCAGCTCACGTCGGCTGCCGTGGCGGTCGTACTCGTCGACTCCAACGTTGGCAGTGATCACATCATGGCCAGCCCCATCGACACCACGGTCGAACAGCCAACCAATGAGCAAGACAATGCCGCCGAGCGGATGCTCGGTGTCTCGGGCGGCGCTGCGTTCCTGCTCTGTCGCCGATCGACTCGACTCAACAGCCATCCTCGGCAATTTGCTCTTCCCGGCGGAAAGGTCGACCCAGGCGAAACCATCATTGAAGCCGCATTGCGCGAACTCGATGAAGAGCTTGGCGTGTCGCTCGGCCCCGACGACGTGCTTGGCCAGCTCGACGACTTCCCCACCCGCTCGGGATACGTAATGTCACCGGTTGTCGTGTGGGGCGGGGCGGCTCTTGATCTCGAGCCTGCGCCGAGCGAGGTCGCGGCCGTTTATCGGGTCGGCCTGCACGAACTAAGCCGGGCCGACTCGCCCAGATATCTTCAGATCGACGAGAGCGACCGGCCAGTGATCGAGCTTCAACTGGGTCAAGAACAGATCTAT
>CBERPN010000171.1:0-9165 GCA_965524675.1 uncultured bacterium | reverse complement strand
CAAGAGAATCGATGCCACGGTCGACTGCATCCGGTGAGGCGATGTCGGCCGAGCGATCGGAAGGATCGATCGGACTTTTCGAGCGAGACTCAACTCCGCTCTCTACGAGGCTGGCTAGGTCTTCGCCGTCAGCGATGTCATCGCCCTCGATCACTCCGTCGGTCGCTGTCACTACCGCGTCAGTCTCAGGCTTGTCCGCAATGGCGTCGCCCTCGGTTGCTTCGTCAGCGACAGGCTCATCGGGTTCGATCGCTGGCGTCGAGCTGTCTTCGGGTGCTTCGGCGACGCTGGTAATGTTCTCGAGACCAATCAAGAATCCATCGACAAGTAGAACGGGGCTACCTTCATTGAAGGCCACCGAGTCGACGACCCCGGTGACTACTTCACCTTCGATCGGGTCGATTCCAGTAACTTGTTTTCCCACGAGGCTCGACGAGAGCTGCGCTCGTTGAAACGACATCGCGGCTGTCTGTGACTTGGCCATCTCCTCGATTCGTTCCACCATTGCGAATTGCGCTGTTTGCGCCAGGTACTCCTGGCTGTCCATTGGTTCAAGCGGGTTCTGGTAGCGGATCTGGGCCACTAGTAGCTGCAGAAAGGCGTCTTTATCGAGCGTGCCTGCAGACACTGACTGCGAGGGGTTGTCGAGCGATAGGCCGGTTATTGCGTCGATCATGTCGTCTCCTACAGCCGGATGATGTTCGTGTCGGAATGGGTCGGGTCAGAGCTGGCCGGGCCAACCGACTCAATCTCTGCTTCTACGTTGGCGAGCAGCCGTGGAACTTCTAAATCGCGGTGCTGTTCGCGGCGGCGTTGGCGTTCGCTATCGCTCTGGTTCGCCACGTCGAACTCGTCGAGATGGAAACCCTCGGTGTCGAGTGACCTTTCGATGCGTTGACGTAGCTGTTCGACAGCGAGCGATGCCTCGTCATTTCGGGTCGTGATATTTACCGTGACCGTTTCGCCGCGGACAATTACTTGAACCCGCACGTCGCCCAAATCGGGCGGGTCGAACTCGAAGGTCAGAGTTTGGTTGCCGCCTCGTTGCGCCATGGTCGCCACAAGGTCGGGGATTCGGGCTGGCGCAAGGGGAGGAGCGGAGCGAACTGTGGCGGATGGGGCTGCAGCGGCGGGGCCGGTGCTGACCGCAGCGAGCCCAGCTTGTGTATCGATCTCGCCGTCGGCGGAGTCCGCCCCAGCAGAATCGCGGGCTGCGACCAATACTGGTTGCTGTGACGCCGTCTCACTTTGCTCCTGTTCTCCACGGTCACCAGATTCGGCCGGTTCGGTTTCCGAGAGCGAGGCGGCGGTCTCCGCATCGCCTTTATCGTCGGACGGGGAACTCGGGTCAACAGCTGACTCGGATCCCTCGATCGCCGGTTCGGGTATCTGGCGATGGCCACCGGAACCTGGCGCGGCTCGGTCAGAGCTTTCAACCAAAGTCTCAGAAACTGCGGGTACCAGACTGGGGTTGGCGGAATCTATCGTTGGTCGAGCATCGCTGCCAGCGGTTGCTGACTGAGGTTGTGTTTGTCCCTTCACAACATCGACAAGACGTTCAGTCGCGCTAGTGGAGCTTCGTGTCGAGTCGCTCAATGCTGGCTGAGTGAGTTCGGTCGCGACTTCGGGGGGAGCAGCGATAGCGGGTGGGCTCACAAGCCCGTATGCCCATTCCAAACCGTTCGGTGCCTCAAGGGTCGGCGAGCCCGAAGCTTCCTGAAGGGCTTGGAGGCGGCTGAGAACGAGCGGTACGTATCGTTGCGTTTCACGTATCGAGGGAACTCCACCCGCTGCTTCGACCGCGCCTGGTCCGGCATTGTAAGCGGCTAGGACTAGGTCGAGTCGGCCGAAACGATCGATGAGATGGCGAAGGAACTTGGCCCCTCCATCGATGTTTTCAACGATGTCGTGAGGGTCGACACCCAACCACTCCGCGGTGTCCGGCATGAGTTGCATGAGTCCAATCGCGCCAGCTGCCGATTCGGCGTCGGGCTGAAAGCCCGATTCGGTCCAGGACACCGCCATCAGTAGTTCGACATCGATTCCGTACCGATCGGCGGCACTGGCAAAGAGATCGCGTAGAACGGGAGACATCGCTGGAGGATCGCCCGCAGCAACTTGCCTGGGGCCAAGTCGTCGCGAATCGCTCAGCGATGCGCGCGATAAGACTGTGTCGAAGTCGGCCTGTTCGGCTGATTGCTCGGCTCGAATCGAGCTTCTCCTTTGCGGCGGAGCAAAGCTCACCAGAATCTGATCGATTCGCTGTTGCACGTCGGCGATGGTCATGATTGGCGCCTTTGGTGCTGGTAGGGAGCGAGGTCGTCGAGCGCTCGCTCCGCCGCTTGCGCGGCAAGGTTTGCACGAATCTTTGAGTGCTGCTCTTCGAGTATCTCGAGGCCCCGGCGATGGCGAACCTGGTCCAACAGAGCGGCCCGCGCTTGCATCTCATCGGCTAAACGCTCACGGCGGACCTCTTCAGTTGACATAGCTGATTGGCCTCGCAACTCCGCTCGATTCGCATGTCGCTGGAAGTCGAGAACACTGCCCCCGTGAGGCTGAGCCTTGGCGATGGCGGCTGCTAGCTCGGCTCGGCTGGCGGCCGCGTCGAGGTCCTGAACCGAGCGATGATGGTCAGCCGTTGCGTGATCCTCGCGGTGGCGTGCCAAGCGAAGGACCGATGCAAGCCGAAACTTTTTCTGAGCCATTAGGCAACAACTTTCTGGAGCGCTTCCCAGCTTCTGTCAGGGTCAGCGATTTCTGTAAGGTCTTGGCGAAGGAACTGCAAAATCGCGTCCTTGCGTTCGAGATAGCGGTCGAGGTCGGGGTTGCTTCCTGCCACATAGGCCCCAATTTCGACCAGGTCGCGTCCGTTCTGCCAGGCAGCTAAGAGGCGTCGAAGCTGTTGAGCCGCCTCTAGCTGAGACGGGTCGCAGATTTTCGTGGCCAATCTGCTTACGCTTTCGAGCACATCGATAGTGGGGAAGTGCCCAGCGCTCGCCAATTCCCTATTTAGAACAATGTGGCCGTCGAGGATCGAGCGGACATGATCAGTGATTGGTTCGTTCAGATCGTCGCCTTCGACCAACACCGTGTAGATGCCGGTGATCGAACCGATCACCTGCGGCCCGGCCCGCTCGAGAAGTTGTGGGAGCAGGGCGAACACCGATGGCGGGTAACCGCGGGTGGTTGGGGGCTCGCCAGCTGTGAGCCCGATCTCTCGTTGAGCGGTAGCGACGCGGGTTACTGAATCCATCAGCAACAAGACGTCATTGCCTTTGGCTGCGAACCACTCGGCGATGCGGGTGGCGGTGAAAGCCGCGCGAAGTCGCATCAGTGGGGGCTCGTCGGAGGTGGCTACTACCACGATCGAGTTCTCTCGGCCCCTCGCCGCAAGATCGTCCTCGAGAAACTCTCGTACCTCTCGGCCTCTCTCACCCACGAGCGCAACGACGACGATGTCAGCATTGGTTCCTCGGGCCATCATGCCGAGCAGGCTGCTTTTACCCACGCCGCTACCTGAGAACACGCCTAGGCGTTGTCCCCGGCCGGAAGTGATGAGGGTGTCGATCGCGCGGACCCCAACCGACAGAGGTTCGGTAATTCGCTGCCGTTCAAGCGGATTCGGTGGGCTGGCTTTGTAAGGGACCCGCTCTACATCGCCAACCAGAGGGCCTTCACCGTCGATCGGCATTCCAAGACCATCGACTACTCGTCCGACCAAACCTGTGCTGAGGTCGAGTCCGACGTTGCCTCGAATAGACTCAACAACATCGCCAAATGCAACGCCATGAAGCGATCCGATCGGCATGACGACGATGTCGTCGTCGCGAAGCGCAATGACCTCCGCTGGCAAACGTTCGGTTCCGATAGAGACCAGGTCGCCAATCGCGGCATTGATTCCTCGAACGATCACCTCTAATCCGACCGCTCCGGTGACGTGGCCGAGCCGGCGGTATGGGAGTGCACCTTTGGAACGGTCGAGCAGTTCGATTCGGTCGACAAGCTCTGCGGTTTTCATGATGGGCCGCCCGGGGCGTCGAGCAGGATTTCGCTTGCGCGCGATAGCGCTTCTTCGACAACCATCTCCAAGCGAGGTCCGCTGGTGTCAAGAACTAGGTCGCCGGGCGCTAAGGAGCGGTCCGGGACAATTCTCAAGTCGCCGGAATAGGACTTCTGCAGCAATATCGCGGCCTCGGGGGAAACACGCACGCTGATCGGATCTGTCTCGGCTGCCTCGACAACCATGTCGCTTAGCAACTGCCCAAGGGTCTCTGGCTGTGTGGCCGCTTCTCCAATAACCCATCGCGAGATCGTCAGCGAGAGGTCGACGATTAGTTCGGCATCGAGGCGCAGCGCGGCTTTGTGTTCTTCGCCGCTGCGTTCGAGCAGTTGTTCGACCCTCAGGTTCAGCTCGGCAAGCGGGCCTGTCTCTATTTGGAGGTTGGCTTCGCGAAGGCCCTCTTCATGGCCTTCGCTAACTCCATCTGCGTGGGCTTTGGCCAGCGCGATCTCAAGAGCTTCGAGCGAGGTCGTGGCGGAGCCATCGCGCAGGATCGGCGGGGCCTTCATTACTCGAAGTCCGCTCATTCGTCTTCACCGCCGCGTTCGATCGTGATAGCGCCCGACTCCTCCAACTCGCGAACGGCCTTGACGATCTGTTTTTGCGCAGCTCGAACGTCGGCGGCGGAGACGTTGGTCAAGAACTCCATCTCCTCCTCTAGGTTTTGGCGACCGCGAGTAGAGAGGTTCGACAAGAATCGCTCCTTAATGTCATCTTCGGCCCCATGCAACGCGATCGAGAGTTGATCGGTCTGAATACTCTTAAGGATCTCTTGGATCGCTCGATCGTCGAGGGCGGCGACATCATCGAAGATGAACAGGGCCTCGCGAATCCGGTCGGCGAGTTCGGTGTCGCGCTCCTTGATGGCCTCAAGCACGCGCTTTTCGGCTTCGCGGGCCGATTGTCCCAAAATTTCGACGATGGCATCGATTCCTGGAATCTCCTTTAACCCTTCGGGAAGAAGCACTGGGCCGATGCGAGTCCTGAGATCGATCTCGATGAAGTTGGCGGTCTTGGCTTTGACCGGCGCGATAGTCGCGATTCGCATCGTCAGGTCGATCTGTAGTTCTTCGTCGAGGTTCTTTAGAATTTTCGCGGCGGCCCCTGGCTCGATCGAAGCCATCGCCAAGGCGAGAACCCCGGCGGGCTCGCCTGCAAGAGTTCTGGCGGCAACTTCGGGATCGGCGGCCTCTAGAAATGCAAAGGGTCGGTTTCGGGGGTCGATGAGAGGAAGCAGTTCGTACGCTCGTTCAGGACCGAAAGAGCGGGTCAGCAACTCGGCGGCGTAGCGCATGCCTCCAGTGGCTGGCTCGGGGATCCCTAGCCCTTCAGCGAACTTGTTGAGGACTTCCTCGGTTTCGTCAGGGTCGAGGGTGCCGACACGGCCAATCTCGGCCGCGACCAAAATGGCATCTTCTTCGTCGAAGGTCTTCAGGATTGGTGCGGCGCGATCCTCGCCGAGTGCGACGAGCACTTCGGCTACCCGGGCGAGCGGAGAGTCGGGTCCAGCGGCCATTAGTTCAACGACTCCGAGGACCAGCTACGTAGCAATGTGGCTACTTCTTCGGGCTGACGATCGATCAGTTTCATCACATTCGGACTTGATGAATTTGCTAACGAGTCGAAGGCATCGGCCCCATCGGTTAGATCGATGGCATCACTCTTATTGTCGGCGTCTGACTCATCAGCATCTCGCGCCGGAAACAGTGCGCCCAGATTCTTGAACCCGAGACGGAGGAACAGGCTGACGACCAGCAGAAGAAGAATCGCCCCACCCGTCTTCGCATAACCGATCATCGTCTCGAGCGATGCGGCCGATTCGGCGCTCGCTACCGCTTCGTCGGCTTCGGCCAGCAGACTCTGATCGAAGGGGAGTGTTTCGATGGCTATGGAATCGCCACGTTCGGTGTCGAGACCCACCGCCGCTGCAACCAGGCTCTCGATCTGCCGCAAATCTGGTGCCGGGTCGAGGGAGTCGTTGACCACAACCGCTACGGTGAGGCTGGTCACTCGGCCGGGTGATTTCTTCTGAACGGTCGTGGTTCGGGCAACCCCGTACTCGGCGGTTTGCTCGTTGCGTACATAGCCTGTGCCCGAGTCGGTGTTGGCGATCTGGCCACCGTCGAGGGTCTCTTCAGAAATTCCGAGAATGCCAGCACTATCGCCGCCGTTGCCTTCGAACTGCTCGGTGATGGTTTGCTCGCGAATAGCGATCTGCGTTTCGGGATCAAATGTCACCGTTTCGGTCGAGCTTTCGTCGAGGTCGAGTTCGGCGACCACTCGAACCACAGCATTCTGAGCCCCCAAAGCTGTCGCGAGCATTGTCTCGGCGCTGGTTTCGAGTCGCCGCTCGTAACTGAGCCGCTGTTCGAGGAAGCCACTGCCGCTCCCGCCAGCATCGGTGAGGATCTGTCCGCTCGTGTCGGACACCGTCACTTGCTCGGCGGTTAGGCCAGGGACGGCATTGGCGACCACGTTCACGATCGATTCAACGGTCCGAGCGCCTACCGAACCGTTAGCTGCGATCAGGATTGATGCCGACGCTTCGTCGGAATCTGTAAACAGTCGATCCTCGGGGATAGAGAGGTGAACGCTTGCAGATCGAACGGAATCCAGTTCGTTAAGGGTGCGGGTCAGCTCTCCTTCGAGCGCGCGCTGATATCCAATCCGTTGCTGGAAAGAAGAGGCGCTGAACCCTTGACGGTCGAGTAGTTCATAGCCGTCGATCCCGTTACCCGGCAGGCCAGCTGCGCCGAGAGCGATGCGGCTCGCGCCTACCTGGCTGGTGGGTACCTCTACGCCGGTGCCTCCGTTGATTAGCCGATATCCAATTCCGGCCGAGTCGAGTTCACCACTAACTTCTGCGACTTCGGCGGGGGCTGCCCCGCTGACGATCGCCTGGTAGGCGGGCGCTGTCGTCCAGCGATAAAACGACCAGCTGCCGAATAGCACCACCGCTCCGATGAGCGCGCTCATGGCTAGCTGCATAGGCGCCATCGATCGAGCGGTCTGCTCGAACCATTGGCGAAGATCCGTTCCGTTCATTGCCATCAGTGGTGCGTCTTTGAAATAGTGGTGGTGGTTCGTCGTGTCCTCGGCGTTGCTGTCAAGGACGCAGGACGATGGCCTACCCCGGAGAGTAAGCCGAGGACGCAGCTAGTGGCGGCGAGGTGCGAGGAGGCGCCGTTAGTATTTTGAAGACGTACCACTAGACCTGCATCCTCATGATTTCTTGGTAGGCCGACAGGGCCTGGTTACGGACCGCGACGGTGAGCTCGATCCCGATGCTTGCTTTGGCTGCCGCGGCGGTGAACTCGTGTAGATCGGTGAGATCGCCGGTCGCTAGCTGCTGACCGAGTTGATCCGCCACTTTGGTGGCTTCGGCGGCGTCGTTTAGCCCTGATAGGAAGTCGACTCCGCCAGCCTTGGATGCCGACTCTGCGGCCTTGGTGCTCGACAGACCCGACAGGGGGTTGATTGATCCGGTAGCGGCGATGGGAGTGATACTCACTAGGCGCCGATCCGTAGGGCTGCTCGGTACGAGTCGACAGCGGTTTGAATTACGGTGATGTTCATTCCGTACACTCGGTTGGCTAGAAGTAAGTTGGTCATCTCTTCACCGAGATCGACCTGTGCTCGACGAACGATTCCAAACTCGTCGGCCTGGGGGTTGGTTGGGTCAAACACGATGATTGGGTCGCCGGGTTTGTCAGCGATTCGCTGTACCCGAACCCCTCGACCAACCCCGCCTCTGTCGGTCACCGACTCGGCCACGACCTGGCGAGCGCGAAAGGGCTCTTCGCCCGGATCGCGGGTGGTGTTCATGTTGGCGACGTTGTCGGCGATAGCGTCGATCCATACCCGAGCTACTGATGCGCCGCTGGTTGCGGTGTGGAGTGCTTGAAAGAGGCTCACGATCCAATCGCCGATCGGATTAGGCCCAACTTGTGATTCAGTCCGGCGATTAGCGCTTCGTAGCGGATCTCGGATTCGAGCAGGATGGTCGACTCTTCTTCGAGCAGGACATCGTTGCCGTTGATGCTTATCGGTGTTGCGGCGGGTCGGGTGAGGATTGCTGCTTCGAGCGGTCCTCCTCTGTCGAGCGCCGACGACAGCTGTTGTTCGAAGTCGACCCGTTGCGAGCGGAATCCGGGTGTGGCTGCGTTGGCGATGTTGTGCGCTGCGGTTCGCTGTCGAAGAGCGACCGCCTTGAGGGCATGTTCTAGAGCTGCTGTTGTGGTATCAGAGATCATTGTTGTCACCTGCCTTTGCTTGATTTCGATCGATGGTTGAAAGCTAAAAACGAAAAACGGAAGAACCGACCGTTAGGTCCGTTCTTCCGTGAACGAGTTTACTAATCCATTTGTTTGCGGCTGTAGCTTCGGCCCACCAGCGGGTGCTATAACCGCAATTTCTGAGCCGATTGGCACTATCTCTCTGGGCCAAATGGGACAGGTCCAGAGCGACTGCTCTCGACCCCAACTCTGTCGGTTCCAGTCCCTTGAGGCAGCGCTAGTTAGTGCTTGTCAGTCGCTGTAGGGGGACTGGTCGAGCGCTTGTACGGTTCGGGTCATATCGACCACGCTGTTGAGTAACGCATCGGTACGAAGCAAGAGCTCGTTCGCTCGGGCGCGCTCGGTCGTACTCATCGCTACGGGCGGAACATCGAACACGACACCTGCCGGAACCCGGCCGCCCGATAAGGCGCGCTCCTGAAGTCGTAGTTGATCGTCGAGCGCATCGATTATGGCTGTCCATTTGGTGGTCTGTTGTCTGGTTGTCATGAGTTCTGGCCTGCGCCCAGCAGCGACGCTAGATAGTTGCTTTGACTGTTGAGCTGTGACAACAGGGTTTCGAGTGCTGAGTACTGTCGACGAAGCCCGGCCTCGGTGGATTCGAGGCGGCGCTCTTTCGCGGAGATAGTCTCGTCGATCTCCTCGATTGAGAACTCGGCTCGAGCCTTGGCTGATTCGACCGGACCGTTCTCTTCGAGCAGGTCGAGAGCGCCGCTGATCCGGGCGAACAACCCGTCGTTACCTAAAAGGAATGATTCGACATCGTTGAACGAGTCGGCGAATCGGGCGGCGAATTGTTCGGCGTCGAAC
>CBERPN010000170.1:0-9195 GCA_965524675.1 uncultured bacterium | reverse complement strand
CGTGCACGCCCGTGAAGGCATTCGAGTGAACTCGTTGTCGCCCGGTCCGCTACACACCAAACTGTTGATGGATTTCCTCGACACAGAAGAAAAACGACAGCGTCGTTTGGTCCACGTGCCCATGGGGCGCTTCGGCGACGCGGCCGAGATGGCTAACGCTGCGCTGTTTCTAGCGTCGGACGAAGCCTCGTACACGACCGGCCACGACCTGCTGGTAGACGGCGGCCTCACCGCCTCGTACATAACCCCTGAATAGTGATGTGCGACCGCCGGTGTCAGACACGTCCCTAATCAGCGTCTCTAATGGGAGGGTCCGATTGTTGCGAGCAGGGCAGTCGTTTCTTCCCTGAGCTGGTGAAGTGGGCCGCCAGCTAGAGTGAGTTCGCGAGCTCGAGCGAGCGAGGACCGCAGGCCGGAGCGTCCGATTCCGAGTCGTTCGGTTAGCTCCGCCGGGTTGATCGAGCAATCATCCATGGCGACAACAATGGTGAGTAGCCGAGGCAAATTCATGACCCGTGTCTTGCTGTCCAAGAGATCTTCGACGGTGCAGCCAGCGGCGTTGGCCGAGATGGATTCGATCTGTCGTAGCGTTGGGGCTGCCCGAACGGGAGCGATCTCGTTACCCACTGCTGATAAGTCGGTGGGCTTGGCCCTGAGTTTGTCGGCTGGGCGCCGAGCCTCGACGAAACGATGGTAGGTCCGAGGTGTGCCAGCCATTTTGGCGAGGAGCCGGGTCTCTAGCCACGGCTGCGGGATTGATGAACCGAGATATGCCCCGTAGCTCGACCACCGGTACTCGGCCAGCGCGATGTGCGCATCGATATCGAGTGGGTTGCGATGGATATACCTGGATGCGTCGAGCAACTGCTGATCGGATTCAATGTCGCGCGATGTGAATCGCCCCTTAAAGAGTGGACCGTCGAACCCGTGGCGTTCGTTGAAGGAACGGGTGTAGCAGCCGGAAAGGTACGCCATGGCAGCGGAGAGCCCAGCCGATGGGCAATGAAGCATAAGGTGGTAGTGATTGCCCATCAAGCAGTACGAGTGCGTCTCGATTTCATAGCGTTTGCGAATTCCACCGATTAGCCGACAGAAGTGCCCCCGATCCTCATCGTCGAGAAAGATGGCACCATGTCTGGCTCCGCGATTTGTGACGTGATGCCAATTGCCCGCTGCGTCGTTTCTTATCGGTCTTCCCATAAATCAGCACTCTAAGTGTGAGGTGTGACAACAACTGTCGAAACGGATTGATTAAGACTGAAAGAACTTCTGATTAGGGACGCATGATTAGGGACGTGTCTGACACCATGGGGTATGGATACTAAGGCGTTCGGACGGACTGGGCATTTGAGTAGTCGGGTGATCTTTGGCGCGGCGGCGCTTGGGGGGATGAGCCAGCAGCGGGCCGACGAGGTGGTGTTGCCGTTGCTGTTCGAACATGGCATCAATCACATCGATACGGCGGCTGGCTATGGCGAGTCCGAGCTGCGGCTGGCACCGTGGCTTGTCGACCATCGCGAAAAGTTCTTTCTGGCGACCAAAACCGATCGCCGAACAGGCGACGAGGCACGAGCCGAACTCGAGCTCTCGCTGGAAAGACTGGGTGTTGATTCGGTCGATCTGATCCAGCTCCACAACCTGGTCGAAGACGACCAATGGACAACAGCGCATGGTCCTGGCGGAGCGGTGGAGGCGCTGATCGCGGCTCGCGACGAAGGGCTTGTGGGTCACATAGGGGTTACCGGCCACGGGCTTCGGATTGCCGGGATGCACTCCCGCAGTCTCGCCGAGTTCGATTTCGACTCGGTGCTGCTTCCCTATAGCTGGCTGCTGATGGAGAACCCGGCGTATCGCCACGATGTTGAGGAGCTGCTCGAAACGTGCGCCGAGCGCGAGGTAGCGGTGCAGACCATTAAGGCGGTGGCCCGGCGCCGCTGGGTAAACCCGTCAGATGCACGGTTTAGTTGGTACGAACCCCTCAGCGACGAAGCTGCCATCGCTCGCTCGGTTCGACACGTGCTGTCGACTAGCCAATTGTTCCTCAACACGTCGAGCGATGCTCGGCTGTTGCCCGCGATAATCGCCGGAGCCACAGCGCCGATTATCGCCCCGTCGGCGAGCGAACTGGCCGACGATGTAACAACCCACGCGATGGCACCATTGTTCGATGGCTCCGAACTCGAGGTCATTTAGGTCGGGTGAGTCGACGCGCTCAGCTCCAGGGATAGGGGCTATTGCTTACCGGGTGCAGCTCGCCTTTCGCGTAACGGCTGTATCGGAACGGTTCCAGAAGCGATTGTGATTCGCCGATGAGTTCCTTGGCTACCAACGCACCAACGCCGATCATCTTGTAGCCGTGGTTTGAATCGCAGATGAAGTAGGCATTCTCGCAAAAACTATCGAAGATCGGGAAGCTGTCGGGAGTCATGCTTCCTATGCCGCCCGATGGTTCTTGCTTGATGAGCCCGCTCTTTCCCTCGAAGCGCTCTTGGCAATGCGAAAGCGCCGCCGTCCAGGTGCGGTAGAAGTCGTCGCCAACAACGAAGTCGGGTGATTCCGGTCCGTACGGGTCGACCGCAACTTCAGCGGCTGGCTTGTCGACGACATAAGGCATGTATCCGCCCTGCACACCCCCGAAACTGAAGTCGGGCTTGTAGTAGATGCCCCACGGGCCCTCGCTGACCAGCGTCCCGTCGTCGTCGTACAGCGGCGCATCGGTATCGATGTGAATTACCGGTGGCATGTTGCCAGCGTTGTCTACCAAGAACCCCGGGTCTACCCCGAGGACACCTTCTTGGAGCGCCCAATAGATCCAGGTTGGGTGATCGTGCATCGTGCCGTCGGCACCCTTGATCTGAGTGATTGGTGGAAGGTCGAGCATCGCCCAGAACTTCTGAACCCATGGCCCAACAGCTACGACTATTCGATCGCACGCCACGGCGCCTTGGTCGGTGACGACCGCGGTTACCGCCGAGTCATCGGTGACGAGTTCAAGCACCTCGACGCCCGCAATGATCTGCACGCCCAGGGCTTCACACTTATTGCGGAGCCCCACGAGTGACGCCTTATTGTTGGCGTAGCCGCCCCGCTTTTCGTGCAGCACCGAGGTGATGCCTTGAGCCCGCCAGTCGCTGAAAATCTCTCGCATGTAGTCGCGCGACGATTCGGCTCCTTCGATGAACGCCGAGTCGTAGCCTATTGCCTGCTGTTGCTCATAGATCGAACGAACATCGTCGCGCATAGCCTCGTGGCTGATCTGCATGTATCCAACCGGGTGATACGCAAACGCGTCGGGGTCTGACTCCCAGATATTTACCGAATGGGCCATGAGTTCTCTCATGGCTGGCTGGTAGTAGTTATTTCGAATCACGCCGCAGGCTATTCCCGAAGCGCCAGCGCCGACGGCGGTTTTGTCGAGGACGAGAACCTCGCTGCCGCTGCCGAGTTCCTGGGCGAGATGCCAGGCGGTGGACAAACCATGAATGCCCGCCCCAATGATCACATACTTGGAGCTAGCTGGGATCGCAGATGAAGAGCCGGTCATGGCAGTAAGGCTACGAACCGAACTGCTGCAGCGCCTATGGCCAATTCATAATCAACCCATATTGCTATGGTTATGCGATGCAGATTGAGCAACTCGAACTGTTTGTGGCCGTTGTTGAGCACGGCGGAATGACCGCTGCCGGGCGCCAGATGGGGATGACTCAACCAGCGGTGAGCCGATCGATGAGCAACCTAGAGCGGCAACTCGGCGTCGCACTGTTTCAGCCCGACGGTCGTGGGATCGAGCCGACAGAGGCTGGAACGCTCGCCTATGAACGGCTGTCGGCGTTGACGCTTGACTGGAGGCGTCTTCTGGCTGAACTTCGGCGTCTCGGAGGCCGCCCAGATGCTCTGACGATCGCTATTCCCATGGGCACCGCCAGAGTGTTGCTGCCCCCGATTATCCGAAGGGCTGCGGTCGACCTTACCGATACCCGGGTTCACGTGGTTGAAGCGCCATCGCCGCTTGCGCACCGCGCTGTCATCTCGGGCGAGTACGACGCGGCTCTCATTTACCCGCAGCACGACATCGAAACAACCACAGCGCTGACCGTGGCGACAGAGCGCTTGTACGCTGTCGGCAAGGCCGAGTTGCTATGCGCTGAGCAACCGGGCGAGCACCCGATCGAGCTGGCCGAGCTAGCTAGGCTTCCGTTGCTGTTGACCGAGCCCTCGTGGAGTATTCGTGGCCACATCGATCGTGCGTTCAAAGAACGTGGCCTAAAGCCAATAATCGCTCGCGAGGTAGGCATAGCCGACGCGTTACTCGCCTTTGCGCTCGAAGGCGAAGGGGTGGCCGTGCTTCCGCTCAGCAACGTCGTCCGCGAACGAGAGTTGGGTTCGCTGACGGTACGAGAAATTTCCGAACCCCAGCTAACCCGCGAGATCATGCTGGTGCTGTCGACCGGCTTACCTAAGGCTGTCGAATCCGACGTGAGGGCCTTGATCGCCAGTTCGATATCGGAAATCGCGCAGCAGGCCAACTGGCAGCTAACGGCACAAAAGTAGCCGCCGGCGCAACACTCAAGCCGTGCGGCAGGTTCCGCAGTGACCATGCAGGTCGAGGCTGTGGTGCATCACATCAAAACCAGAGCCATCGGCAACCGTAGCCAATCGGTCGTCGATTAGCTGCTCGAAATCTGTGTCGAATCGCACATCTTCGACCATTCCACAGCTCATACAGATCAGATGGTGGTGATGACCGAGCAAAGGCTCGGAGAGCTCGAAACGCGCGTGTTCTGAGCCGGTGGTAATTCTCTGAACCAAGCCTGTGCGTTCCAGCACATCGAGGTTTCGGTAGACCGAACTCTGAGGCATCTCGGTATCCATCAGCAACAACTCGGGCAAGGTGACCGGGCGCCCGGCCTGGGCCAAAAGCCCGACCAAATTTCGGCGGCCGTGGGTATAGCGCTGATCAACGCTGGAGAGTTGGGAGGCCACACGGTCGTGCAGCACGTCGAGGTTCTCGGCGGGTTGATCAGAATGCGACATGTGATGTCAATAGTGCCAGCAAGCCTTGCCCAGCGGAAACCAGCGGTAGCGGATCTCGATCTTCTCTATGATCGCAAGTGGTGCGTCTCTGAAATACCTATGACGTCTCGTCGCACCTCGCCGTCGCTGCTGGCTGCGTCCTCGTCCTGAGCTTACGCTCAGGGGTAGGCCGTCGTCCTGCAGCTCTGCTGCTGGTGACCCACGACCGCACCTTTTTGGACACGGTAGCGATCGATCGACAGATCGACCTCAGCTCCGATGCGGGTAAGAACCCTATTTAGAATCTTGTACCTTGCTCCAATATGATCCTGGTATGACGACTATTTATCCCGCTCGACGGGTCATCACCATGAACCCGGCCCTTCCGTTTGCGACCGCGGTGGCGGTTCGAGACGGCCGAGTGCTCGGCGTAGGCACAGCCGAAGAACTGGCGCTGTGGGGCGAGCACGTTATCGATGACCGCTTCGCCGACAAGGTGCTGCTGCCAGGTTTCATCGAGGCTCACAGCCATGTGATGGCAGGCGGAATGTGGGAGCTCCCGTATGTGGGGTTCTTTGACCGGGGCGCCCCCGATGGCCGGCTTTGGAAAGCGTGCCGCAACATCGATGAGGTCATCGCCCGGCTCATCGAGGTCGAGTCGGCCATGACCGATCCTTCGGCATCACTGGTGGCTTGGGGTCTCGACCCGATCTACTTCGCTGGCGAGCGATTGTTGGCCAAACACCTCGACCGGGTGTCTCAGAGTCGGCCGATCTTTGTGTTCCATGCCAGTGCACACTTAGCGACGGTCAATTCCGCCTTGATGGAAAAGGCCGGAATCGCTGAACAAACAACGACACCAGGCGTAGCGCGCTGTGACGACGGTAGGCCCAACGGTGAACTGCAAGAACCCCCGGCAATGCTTCTGGCCAAAGCCGAGTATCTAATAATCGCCGCAGCTATCACCTCGCCCGAAGCGAAATGGAACTACGCGTATGAGGCTCGCAACACCGGCCAGACGCTTATCACCGACCTGGGAACCAGCGACCTCAGTAACCCTGATGTGCTCACGGCCTGGCGCGAAGTGACCGACGACGATTCCTACCCGGCTCGGGTAATGGTGGCGGTGTCGAATGGCTTCGGCGGCCCCAGCGATCCGGTCGAACTCGCTCAGATAGCCGTCGACCTGCTAGCTAAGGCCACCGACAAACTGCACTTCGGAATCGTCAAGCTCATTCTAGATGGGTCGATCCAGGGCTTCACGGCCCGCGTCGAATGGCCCTATTACTACCAACCGCCGGAGAATCACCCAGGCAACGGGCTATGGCTCACCCCGCCCGAACAGATGGCCGAAATCGTCAGCGCCTACCACGACGTTGGCCTGACGGTTCATTGTCACTGCAATGGCGATCAGGCCACCGAAGTGTTCCTCGACGCCGTCGAGACCGCGCTAGAACATCACCCTCGCTGGGATCACCGCCACACCGTTCAACACTGTCAAATGACTACGCCTGCCCAGTACCGTCGTATGGCCTCAATGGGTATGAACGCGAACATCTTTAGCAACCACATCTTCTATTGGGGCGACCAGCATCGCGACCAGACTCTAGGCCCCGAGCGGGCCGCGGGAATGGACGGATGCGCCACCGCGATCCGCGAAGGGGTTCGGCTCTCGATCCACTCCGACGCTCCGGTCACGCCCATGGGTCATCTGCACACGGCTTGGTGTGCGGTAAATCGACTCACGGCCACAGGCGAAGTGCTTGGGCCCGAGGAGTGCATTACCGTCGAGCAGGCGCTAGAGGCGATTACTATTGGTGCGGCGCACCAACTCAAACTCGATCATCTCGTCGGAAGCATCGAGGTTGGAAAGTTCGCTGACTTCGCCGTCTTAGAAGACGACCCAACCGAGGTAGACCCAATCACACTCAAAGACATCGCGGTGTGGGGCACTGTGGTTGGTGGGCTGCCATTTCCCGCCGGCTCAGGTGGGTAGCAACATCGAGGTCAC
This sequence comes from uncultured bacterium, assembly GCA_965524675.1. Classification (GTDB taxonomy): domain Bacteria; phylum Actinomycetota; class Acidimicrobiia; order Acidimicrobiales; family SHLQ01; genus CALLQB01. The sequence goes on along the minus strand of CBERPN010000170.1, from coordinate 2,171 downwards.
CGTCATCGGCGGCTACCTGGGCGCGGGCAAGACCACATTGCTCAACCAGATCTTAAGCTCGACTACCGAGCGGCTGATCGTGCTGGTGAACGACTTTGGGTCGATCAACATCGACGAGCAGCTCATCGAACACTCCGACGGCGACACGATGACCCTTGCCAACGGCTGCATTTGTTGCACACTCGTCGATGGATTCGCCGCAGCGCTTACCACAATCTCCGATTTGGCCGATCCGCCGTCGCGTCTGGTGATCGAGGCGAGTGGGGTTGCCGACCCTGCTTCGGTAGCCGCGTATGCCCACTCGCCCGGCTTTCGACTCGACGGCATTATCACCCTCGCCGATGCTGAGACTCTTGTTGCTCGGGCGGCCGACAAATATGTAGGCGACGTCGTGTTGCAGCAACTTGGCGCGGCCGACCTGGTGATCCTCAACAAGATCGATTTGCTAAACGAATCGCAACGCGAGCAAGTGTTTGAGTGGCTTGCAGCGAACGTGACCGCCACGGTGATCGAGTCCATCCAAGCCAATGTTGGGTTGGAAGTATTGTTTGGAATTGGACCCGAACAAGTCGTGGCTTCGTCAGCCAAACGAGAGCCCGTCGGTCCGGAGTATGAGACATGGAACTACACGACACCTGGCCCAATGGATCGAGCCCACGTCGAGACGCTACTAGCGGAGCTACCGGCCGGTGTCGTGCGGGTAAAGGGTGTTATCCACTTCAGCGACCGGCCCTCAGAGCGTGTGGTCGTTCACCGGGTGGGAGTTCGACTCACCCTTAGTGTCGATGGCGAATGGACAGGTGGCGACTCAACGCTGGTATTCATCGGGCTTGTTGGGTCCCGTCTACTCGCCGATTGAGACCTTTGTAATTCCGGCGATGCCATCTTCTACCGTGAACCTTGCGATAGTCGAGATGCTGGCATCGGGATCGGTCCGGTCAGAGATCGCTCGGTACTCGACCGACCAAGACTCCTCGGTGACGGCGCAGACCACATAGCCGCCACGTGCGTCGAAGAATTTCATTTGCTCGTTGCCCGCAAGAACGCCCGCCACAAGAGCGTCGAACGACGCGTCGTTCCCGCCGAAGAAACTCGACGCGATTGAACTGGCCATGAACTCGGCACCGACGACGGGTTGCGCCAAATCCTCTGGTACCGGCCGTAGATCGGCTGCGGCTGCCGAATGAAAGTCGCCGGTCAATACGACGAGGTTGGTGGCTGTCGACTCGACAAACCCACTGAGCAACCGCTCGCGCGGCCCGGCGTAGCCGTCCCAGGTGTCGACTATGACCAACGGTTCGCCGAACTGGATGATCGGGCCAAACATGAATACCTGCTGAGCCAGAACGTTCCACCGTGCAGTCGATGCTTCGAACTCGCGTTGAAGCCATTGTTCCTGGTCGGCGCCGAGCATGGTGCGGTCGGGATTTAACGAGTCCGGGCTCGGCGGACGTACATCTGGATTCACCCCAATGACCGGTAGTTCGACCAACGCACCGTCGTCGGGCTGGTCATCTCGGTACTGGCGGGTGTCGAGAACGTAGAACGAGATGAGATTGCCAACATCGACCCGTCGATAGATCGGATAATCCGGACCGTCCGGCGCAGCGAGGCGTACCGGCATGTGCTCGTACCAGGCTTGGTAGGCGGCTGCGCGCCGTTCGCGAAATTCGGCTGGGCCGTCGTTGTTTTCGCTGACGTCGCCAGCGTAATTGTTGTCGACCTCGTGATCGTCGAAGGTGGCGATCCAGGCGTGGGCGCGATGAGCCGCCTGGAGGTCTGAGTCCTGTTTGTACAGTGCGTAACGGTTGCGATAGTCCTCTACGGTGGCTACTTCGGGGGCGTCGTGTTGACGGACGCCGGTCTCGCTCGGCCCGTACTCATAGATATAGTCGCCGAGCCAGATGAATGCGTGAATATCCTCGTCGGCCAAATAGCGGTGGGCCGCATAGAAGCCTTGTTCATAGTTCTGACATGAACTGAAAGCGAAACGGAATTCGTCGACGTCGGAATCCTTGGTTGGGAAGGTGCGAGCGCGGCCAGCGTCGCTGACAAACTCACCCTGGGTAAACCGGTACCAGTAGACGGTGTCGGGCGATAGGCCCACGGCGTCGACATGCACCGAGTGACCAAGAGCCTCAACGGCCAATGCATCGACATCGATGACGATG
>CBERPN010000169.1:0-9229 GCA_965524675.1 uncultured bacterium | reverse complement strand
TGAACGTGAACATGGTGACCTGTGGCGGCCAGGCAACCATCCCGATCGTGCACGCGATATCTCGAATCGTCCCGGTCGAATATGCCGAGATCGTTGCCTCGATTTCCTCGGCGTCGGCTGGCCCTGGCACTCGAGCAAACATCGATGAGTTCACCAACACCACTTCCAAGGCCATCGAAGTAATTGGCGGCGCAATAGTTGGCAAGGCAATCATCGTCCTGAATCCGGCCGAACCGCCGCTGTTGATGCGCGACACCGTGTACTGCCAGATTCCGCTCGATGCCGATACCGGCAAGATCGAGCAGTCGATTCGCGATGTGGTAGCCGAGGTGGCCAGCTACGTGCCCGGATACAGAATGATTGCCGAGCCGCAGTTCGATGTGCCATTTGGTCCCGATGACAGCGGCCGAGTCGCCGTCTTCTTGGAGGTTGAGGGTGCCGGTGATTTCCTGCCGCCTTATGCCGGGAACCTCGACATCATGACCGCGGCCGCCACCAAGGTCGGCAATGAAATCGCTCGGGAGATCGATAGTGCGCCAGCGGGAAAGCAGGATCTGTAGTGCCCTTCTCCGATTCCCTCGATGTCCGGGTGACCGATACCAGCTTGCGAGATGGCTCTCATGCAAAGCGTCATCAGTTCACCGAAGCCGACGTTCGGGCCGTAGTCCGCGCCCTAGACGATGCAGGCATGCCGGTAATCGAGGTCACCCATGGCGATGGCCTCGGCGGGTCGTCCTATAACTACGGCCGGTCGTTGGTCGACGAGAAGCTTCTGATGAAGGCCGCTGTGGATGAGGCTAACGATGCCAAAATCGCCGCACTCATGTTGCCGGGCCTAGGAATCAAGCAAGATATTCAATCTGCCCATGATCTTGGAGTCTCGCTGATTCGGGTTGCCACCCACTGCACCGAAGCCGACATTTCGATCCAGCACTTCGAGTTGGCTCGCGAGATGGATATGGAAACGGCCGGGTTCTTGATGATGGCCCACACCTCGCCGCCGGAGGCCCTGGCGGCCCAGGCCCGGATCATGGCTGAGGCCGGGTGTCAGTGTGTCTATGTCGTCGACTCGGCCGGGGCAATGATCTTGGACGATGTGACAGATCGAGTGGGCGCGGTTGTGGCCGAGCTGGGCGACGATGCCCAGGTTGGTTTCCATGGCCACGAGAACCTGTCGCTTTCGATGGCCAACACAATTCTGGCCATTCGGGCCGGAGCGGTGCAGGTTGATGGTTCGACTCGCAGGTTCGGTGCTGGGGCCGGAAACACCTCCTGTGAAGCGTTGGCTGCGGTGACCGAGCGGCTGGGTATTGAGACCGGTCTCGACGTGATCAAGATGATGGACGCCGCCGAAGATGTTGTGCGCCCCATCATGGATGACGAGTGCGTGTTGGACCGACTTGCATTGGTAATGGGCTACGCGGGGGTCTACTCCAGCTTCTTGAAGCACGCCTACCGGGCCGCCGAGCGCTACAACGTTTCGGGTGCCGACATCTTGATGGAGTGCGGCAACCGCGGTCTGGTCGGCGGCCAGGAAGATCAGATCATCCAGATAGCGGCCACGCTCGCAGCCAGCGAATAGGTGAATTTCCCCATTTCAATGCAATGGGAAGACCGAGACTTACGGGCGATGATCTGACATCTACTCTAGATAGGAGTAGTCGCGACCTCTGCTATTACGCTGCCGGTAGCTGCCTCTCGAGAGCCGCCGCGACACTTCGGTGGTCGAGCGGTAGAGCCGTGCCGGGTGCCATGATTCGTTTGATTAGCGCTTTGGCATGAACGATCCAAACATCGTCAATTCTGCCGGTACCGCCAAACAGCGGCCATTCAGAATTGGTGAAACAAAGCGCCAGACTCACCGGTATGTCGCCGAGATCCGCTCGCGTTAGGGCAGCCACTAAGGCCTCGTGTTGAAACCCCATCCCGGCGACCAGTTTCGTACGGTCGCGCCCGTTGACAAACAATTTCGTTTCCCGCTTCCGCCAGCCACCAACGACACGAAGTTCAACCTTGCCGGTGTAGTTCTTAGCGTCGACGATCCAGATACCCGAGGGCGACACGACGATGTGATCGATGTTGGCCTTGCTGCCCGGGATTCTTCGGTCGTCCAGCACTACCGCGGCGCCGGCCAGATCTTTGTTGAGGCGGCGTGATAGCCGACGTTCTCCCGCAGCACCCTTCGCCCAGGCCGTGGAGTTGCTCCGCCTTAGGCTCCGGTTTAGTTATCTCGCTTGATGGGATTCAATACAAACTTCGAGGCGATCACCGCGCTGCTTATCATTGCGCCGATCGGTAAAGAAGCGTCAGCATTGTCATCCCAGCCGGTCGACCAACCCTTCTTCCACCACAGGGTTGAGCTTGCCACCCACGCCAGCGACGCGACCGAGTTGGCGACGAACGCTTTGTCTTTGAGTGACGGCACCGCAACGGTCGCAGCGGCAACGGCGAAATCGATCGGGAAGTACACCGGGAATGTTCCGAGTACCTGGCCAATGCTGGGTGCCACACCCTTTCCACCTTTGCCGCCATTCCACACCGGGTAGCAGTGACCGATCACCGAAGCGGTCGCTGCGATAGTCGCTCCTAGTTGCCCTGCTGCGCGTCTTCCGATGAGGCTTGCGGCAGCCCCCTTGGCGATATCGGCCAGCAATACTCCGGCTCCCCACTTGGCACCTAGAACTTGGCCAGCGTTGCTAGCCCCCGGATTGCCGGTGCCGGTTTCGCGCAGATCGATGGCCTTCACATCGTTACCTTTTTGGGCCGCCATTCTCGTGGCGATATCGGCTGACGGGATCGTGCCAATGAAGTAGCCAACCAACGCCGTCGCGACCTCGGGGTTCTTCAAGAGCGCCCTGAAAGTCACGGAGGGGCTTCGCTTCAGGCAGAGGGTTCGCCCTGGCGGCGATCCTCTACCGCAAACATCTCGTCGTAGTCCGCTATCGACGCCTCGATCACGGTCTTGGCGTGATCGGCGTCGTAGATATCGACGATCTCGATGGCGTTCTTGGTATTGCCGGTGATGTCCATCTTGTAGGTTGCGAAGTAGTGAACGATCCGGTCGATGACCGCTTTCGGAAGGTTCTTGAGGTTTGTGGCGTAGTCGAATACCTGGTCACTGGCGAGCAACGCAACGATCTTGTCGTCGGCCTCACCGCCATCGAGAACCTGGATTCCGCCGACGATTCGTGCCGGAACCACAATGTCGGCCCGTTCGATTCGTTGCTGGCTCAGCACACAAATGTCGAGCGGATCCTGATCGCCAATCGTTGCTCCTGGTGTGAGAGCAGCGACCCGGTCGGCGCAGTAGGTGCGAGGGATAAAGCCGTAAAGGGTCGGTGGTAAGGCCGAGCTTCCTTGTGGGCGGTCGACCCTTAGGTAACCGGTGCGCTTGTCGATCTCGTACTTGACCGTGTCAAATGGCGTGATCTCGATATAGGCATCGACCACATTGGGAACGTCGGGGCCAATGGGAAGCCCGTGCCAGGGGTGGGCGCGGAATCGATCAAAGTTCATGGGCATGTCGTAAGGCTCCTCAGCGTGCGAGCGTACCATCTCCTAGAAGCTCGCTAGCGGGGCGCCCAACGGAACCGGGTCACTGCGACGATCAGTCCGAAAGCTCCCCAGGCTGCGATCACGGCCCAATGTCCCCACGCCATGGGGGTGCCCTCAACGAAGGGGTTAAACGCCGGCTGCAACGCTTCGACCAAGTGCCGTACGGGAAATATCCCACCGAGGATCTCTATGAAACGCGGCGTGTTCTCGCTAACGATGAACACGTCGCTTACGAAATACAAAGGAAGCGCGATGGCGTTGGTGACGGCCGGTGCGGCATTTTCGCTCGGGATGATCGTCGACAGCGCAAGTCCGAGAGCACAGAAGGCCCCGGTACTGATGAGCAGTGTGATGATTAAGGTGGGAAAGGCCGAAAGCTGAAGTGAAACACCGAAAATGACCCGACCAATGCCGACGACCAGAACCGTCATCAGAGCGGTGATAAGTGTCGCCACAACTATCTGACTAGCGACAAAGACCCATGGGGGTAGCGGTGTAGCTCGAACCCGCTTAAGGATGCCCCGCTCACGTCGTGTCGTGGTTGTCATGGCCAGGTTCACCATTGTGGAGGAAACAACCGACAGCCCCAGAATGCCAGGCACGTAGAACGTAGCGACCTTCGCACCGGTGCTTAGGGTGTCGTTGCCAAAGATCGAGGTGAACAACAACAAGAAGATCAACGGAAGAACGACCGTGAAGAATGCGGCCGCAGGGTTGCGCCGAAACATCAACAGATCGAACTTCACCCGGTTGGTGAGCTGACCTACCCATCTCATCAGGATCCGCCGGTCAGTTGCAGAAACGTGTCTTCCAGCGTTGGTCGAACAATGTCGAGATCGACCAAATCGACCGCTTGCTCCTTGGCCCACCCGGTCAACGCGTGAACCACCTCTACGATATCGTTGGTTTCGATAATCATGCTTTCGATCTCTCGGAATGCACCAAAACCCTCCGGAACCTGCACCGAATCGTCGGCCTTCCAAGTAATGCGAGGGGTCACCGCAACCTGGTCGGCCAACTCGCTGGCGGTTCCCTCTGCGACGATTTTACCTGCGTTGATCACCGCGATCCGGTCGGCGAGATATTGGGCCTCATCCATATAGTGAGTGGTGAGAAGAACTGTGCAGCCGAGGCTTCGTAAATTGGCAATCATCTCCCAAGCTTCGCGGCGGGCGCTGGGGTCAAAGCCAGTGGTGGGTTCGTCGAGAAATATCAGCTTGGGATTACCCATTAGAGCCAACGCCAGGTCGAGTCGACGTTTCTGACCGCCCGAGAGCTTGTTGGTCCGCTGGCCACCCGACTCGGTAAGCCCCACCAACTCCAACACCTCTTCGGAATTGCGAGGCCGGGCATAGTAGGCAGCTTGAAGAGTGAGTGCCTCGAGTGCTGTAAGCTCGCCTTCGACCTCGGACTCTTGAAGCACGATTCCGAGCTCTTCGCGCCAAGACAATGGCGCGGTGGCAGGGTCCTGCCCCAGCACTCTTACTTCGCCAGCGGTTCGTTGCCTGAACCCTTCGAGGATCTCGATCGTTGTTGTTTTTCCCGCGCCGTTGGCGCCGAGAAAACCGAAGATCTCTCCTTCGGCGATGGCTAGATCGATTCCGCGGACGGCATGAACGTCGCCATAACTCTTAACCAGCCCCTGAATTTCGATCGCGTTTGTCACCGGAGCGACTTTACTTCTTGGGACTGGGGGCGGTCACACCCAGAGCCGGTCGAGGACGTCGAGCCAGAGTTGAGTTGTGAGTCGCAGAGAATCTACGTCGATGCGTTCGTTGTGGCCGTGAAATCGGCTCATGAACTCACCCAATGGGATCTTGTCGCTCAGCAGCCCCGCACCGTAAGAGGGGACGCCGCGGCGCCGAAAGAACCGGGCGTCGGTTCCGCCGGTGACCATGCTCGGCATCACTTCGGCACCGGGATATGCCATCAGGATCGAATCGGCAAGTGCATTCCAGAGCGGCGTGTCGGTGCTCGACGCGGTGGATCCTTCTTCGGGGTAGAGGGTTTTGAACTGTACCGAGGCCATCAAATCCTCGCCGATGGCAGTTCGAAGATGGGCTTCGACGTCGTCTTGGGTTTCGCCGGGCAGGATCCTGATATCGACCAGCAGCTTCGCTACGTCGGGGATCACGTTGTCCTTCGAATCGCTCAATAGCCGGTTGGGGCTAAAGCTCATGTGGCAGCACGAATGCAGGCTGGCGGCGAGGCTTGGCGGCAGTTCGGCGAGGGCATCGATCACGTGTGCCGGGTCGAGCAATTTGGCTTCTGTCGCAGCATCTAACCCGAGAGCCTTGATCTGTCCGACGAAGAGTCCTTCAAGACTTGGGTCTGGGTTGTACTCCGATAGCCGTCGTACCACCTCTGCCGCTTTGATCAGCGCGTTGTCTGCCCCGAACGGCATAGAGCCGTGGCCGGGCTCGCCAGTGATAGTTATCTCCCGGGCGCCGGCCCCTTTCTCGGCACTGGTCAGCAGCACGATGGTGCGGTCGCCGTCGATCATTGGAGTGCCGCCATATTCGGTAAGTAGGTAGTCGCATTTCAGCGCGTCCCACTCGTTCTCGATCAACTGCTTGGCCCCGAGCACCCCGCCCGCTTCTTCGTCGGCGACTGCGAAGTAAATAACATCGCCTGGGTAGCGCTTTCCCGATTGAACGATCTCGCGAAAGGCCACAGCCATCGATGAGGTGAGGTTCAACATGTCGACCGCGCCGCGACCCCAGACTTCTTGGGTTCCGTCGGAGTCGGTTAGAAGTTCGCCGCCGAACGGATCGACCCGCCAGCCATCAGGGCTAACCGGTACGACGTCGGTGTGGCCCATGAGGCACAGGGCGGGGGCGGAAGGATCGGTGCCTTCGTAACGGGCGACTAGCGAGCTGCGTCCGGGAGCGGTTTCGAACAGTTGAAGGTCGACCCCGGTGCTTTCGAGTTCGTCGCGCAGCAGCCGCGCGCTGCGGTCCTCGTGACCCGACTCGGGCGTGCCGTCGTTCACGCACTGATTCTTGATGAGCGCCTGAAGCAGCTCAACGGTCTCATTGGTTAATCGATCGATCGTCTCAGCCATCAAACCAACCTAACGGTGTCAGACACGTCCCTAATCATTGCGTCCCTAATCAAGCTGGCCTCAGGCGAGCAGATCGTGGTGCTCTGCGTTGTCGCGGATGTGCCCGGCCGCGAACGGGCAGAGTGGGGCGATAGTTCGATCTTCGGACCGGAGAATGTCGAGCAAGCCGTCCATCAGTTTCGCCGCGTAGCCTTGGCCGCGGTGTTCGACCAGAGTCTCGACGTGGGGGACCACAATTGTCGTTCCGCGCTGCTCGTACCTTGCGAAACCCACCAACTCGCCGTCGCGAAGTAGTTCGAAACGCGCTTCGTCGCGACTCTCGATGATCTCGAAGTCAAACGGTTCCGCGGAACCGTTGAGCGAAGCCAGCTTGTTGGCGAGGGCCTCGTTCGAAGGCTCGGTTAGATGCGACCCATCGTCGAAGACGATTACCGGGATTCGTTTCAAACCGTTGTTGTGGGCCAGCACGATCTCGGTTGCTTCGGGGGTTTGCTCGAGGTCGACATAGTCGTAGCTAACGTCATTGTCGGCGAAGTAGGCCTTAGCTCGACGGCAATCGCCGCACCAGTCAGCCCCGTACATAGTGATGGTCATGTAGAGAGAACTACTCGACCTGGCCAAATAGTCCAATCGAGCTTGGTCTGACACCATTGGTTGGTGGATCGCAAACTTTCAGATTCGGTAACGGTCGTGGTGGGTGACGATGAGGGGCGCTACCCGTCGGGAAACTCGTTGGTTGTGAAGGGAAGTGCCGAGGCGGTGATAATCGACCCTTCCATCACCGTCGTGAAACGCGGTGGCGTGTCGGTGGGGATCGACGCGGTCATCAACAGCCATGCGCACGAAGATCATCTCGCTGGCAACGGGTTTTCAGCAGTGCCCGCATCCACATTCACGATGATGACCTTCAGGGTGCCGTGCACCTCGAAGGGCTGCTCGACGTGTATGGCCTAGAGGGTCAGGCGCGTTCTGATTTTGGGACCACCATCCTCGAAGAGTTCAGCTATCAGCCTCGGCCCGACGCCCAAGGGTTCCAAGACGGGCACATCTTTGACCTCGGTGGCGTCACCGTCGAAGCGGTTCACCTTCCTGGGCACACCCGTGGGCACAGTGGGTTTCGAGTCAGCGGTGGCGTCTTCTTTCTTTCCGACATCGATCTCACCGGGTTTGGGCCGTACTACGGCGACGTTTGGTCCGACCTCGAACAGTTCGAGGAGAGCCTCGCTAGAGTCCGCGACGAGGAAGCTGCCTATTACGTCACCTTCCACCACAAGGGAATCATCGAAGGGCGCGAGCGTTTCGTGCAGATGGTTGACGATTTTGCTGCTGTTATTGGTCGCCGTCACGAGGCCATGCTCGGCTATTTGGCGGAACCGCGGTCGATTGCCGACATGGTGGCCCATCGCTTTGTGTATAGGCCGCACGTCGAGCATGTCTTTGCCGACAACGTCGAGCAGCGTACTGCCGAGCTTCATATCGCTCGCATGCTCCGGCGGGGCGAAGCGGCTGAGGTCGAGGAGGGCAGGTACCAACGAGCATGACTAGCGATCCGTTGCTCGAGCCGTTCCAACTCGGCCACCTAACACTGCGAAACCGGATCTTTTCCTCGGCCCACGAGCCAGCCTTCTCCGAAGACGGGATGCCTAAAGACCGCTACCGGCTGTATCACGTCGAAAAAGCCAAAGGCGGTGTCGCCCTTACCATGACCGCTGGGTCGGCGGTTGTGTCGCCCGATAGTCCGCCGGCGTTCGGCAACCTGCTGGCGTACTCCGACGAGATCGTCCCGTGGCTTCAACGATTAACCGACGAAGTCCACGAGCACGGCGCCGCCTGCATGATCCAGATCACTCACCTCGGCAGACGCACTACGTGGGCGCAAGCCGATTGGCTTCCGTTGGTTGCACCCTCGGCGTTGCGCGAGCCGGCCCATCGCTCGATCCCCAAGGAGGCTGAGGATTGGGATATCGACCGGATAGTGGATGACTTTGCCTCAGCGGCAGCACGGATGCAGGCAGCCGGGATGGACGGTATTGAGATTGAAGCCTACGGGCACCTTTTCGATGCCTGGTGGTCGCCAACCCTCAACAATCGCCACGACGAGTATGGGCTGGGAAACGATCGACTTCGGTTCGCTACCCGAGTACTCGAGGCGATCCGGAAAGAAACCGGTTCGGACTTTTTGGTGGGCCTACGAATCGCAATCGATCAGGCGATCCCTGGAGGTATCGATGAATCAGCTGGTCTAGCAATCTTGGCCGAGTTCGAGTCGGCTGGCCTAGTCGACTTCTGCAACGTGATTCGAGGTCACACCGCTACCGACGTGTTGCTGTCTGACGTGATTCCGATTCACGGTATGGCTTCGGCCCCGCACCTCGACTTCGCCGGACGGGTGCGAGCGGCCACAGATCTACCGGTGTTGCACGCCTCAAAGATCGACGACGTTACAACCGCACGGCACGCCATCGAGTCGGGCAAAGTCGACATGGTTGGGATGACACGGGCCCAGATCGCCGACCCCCATATTGTCAACAAGATTCGCGAGGGGCGCGAGCCACAGATTCGTCCATGCGTCGGAGCCACCTACTGTCTCGATCGTATTTATGAAGCGGG